>NZ_PEAZ01000065.1:0-31286 GCF_002734245.1 Sphingobacterium sp. 1.A.4 | reverse complement strand
GCCGATGCAAAACGGTTACATTGAACGTTTCAACCGCACATTTCGGGAAAGTATCCTGGATGCCTACCTCTTTGAAGATACACAGCAAGTACAGATACTTGCAGAAGAATGGATTCAGGATTACAACTACAAAAGACCACATGAGTCATTGGGAGGAAAGACACCAATGGAATACGATGCCCTGCCGGCGGCATGTTATCAATAGGTCAACTTTAAAAAAGATTGACCTATTGATAACAACTATTTTTAAATTTGAAAACTCGCCTGGATGCCAGTCCGAAAATAGGGAGGGTTACAAATGTTTTTGTCAACATATAAGAAAATAATTCAATTTGCAGATAAAATAAATTATTTGCAGAACAAAATGGGCTCAAAATTTGAGATAAATGTTTATATTATAAGTGACCGTGGGAACAGGCTGTAGCCGAACGACTATTGATTATCGATAAAATATTATTTATTAAAACGATTCGGTCTATTTTTTGTTAACACTATATAAAACGGTAAAGAAATTACAAAAAATTAAAATACATACTAAAATGAACGATAACGGTAAAATTGTAACAGCATTATTAGCTGGATTAGCAGCAGGCGCAGTATTGGGAATTTTGTTCGCACCTGAAAAAGGAAGCGAAACTAGAGAAAAAATCAATGAATCATTGGCCGATCTTGGCGATGCGATCAAAGAGCGCGCAGAAGAACAATTCGATCAATTGAATGACTTTAAAGAAAAAATCGTAGCTACATTAAAAACGAAACTTGGTAAAGCAGATTCGTATATCGACGAAGAGATTGAAGAACACGCGTAAGCGGAAAGGGGAATTGCTGCATGGAAGAACAAAAATTTTCATTTTCTGAGTCCTTTGATAAATCTAAGGAATACGTAGAAACACAATTTGAGTTATTGAAACTCAAAGCTATTTCCAGAATGTCCAGGATCTTAGGATCCTTGATCGTGGATGCCAGTAAGGTTTTATTGACCCTATTGATTGTGTTCTTTGTATCCCTTGCCTTAGGGTTTTATTTAGGAGAATTAATGGGTAGCTATTCATTAGGCTTCTTATCCACAGGTGGTATTTTCTTGGTGATCTTATTAATTATCCGAGCTATGGAACCTAAATTGGAAGCCAAGTTTATGAATGTAACCATCAAAAGAATCCTTACAAAATGGGACGATGAAGATGATGAGGAGGAACAGCCCATCGTAAAGCCTAATATGGAGGAAGTGAAACAAGATGTTAACCAGGAAGGACCGATAGAAAATGATCATAGACAGCAATAATAAAAGACGTAGTGTCAACAACATTGATGATCTAAATGCAGAGATTGCCAGGTTGAAGAGTCTCAAAACAGAGCAGGAAGATTTCTTGAAAAATCAATATTCCCTGCTCAAACATAAAATTGAGACACCAGCTCGTATCGCCAATATGTTGATGAATAGGGTTCCTGGAGTAAGTACCATCAAGGGATTGGTTCAAGGAATCGGAGAGGTTACAAATAAAAGCAACAAATCCGATTGGTTGACCAAAACGCTTCAATTAGGACTTCCATTGGTGTTGAACAAGACCTTACTTAAGAATGCAGGTTGGATCAAAAAAGGGTTAGTCTTGTTAGCTTCGGAAACTGCAGCAAAAAATGTGAATCAAGATAATGTAAGCTCCTGGATAGGGAAGATTACAGACATGATCAAACCCAAAAAGAAAAAGAAGAAAAACAAGGTAGAGGCTCCGGTGGGCGAGGTGATAAACCCCGTTCCTCCACAACATCCACCGATGATTACGGCGGAGGAGTCTGTACAGGATAATATTTACGGTATCCCAAAGGATAGCGAAGCTTATTAGGCGCGAGGCCTGATAGCAAAATAAAAAACCAAGGTCGTTCGACCTTGGTTTTTCTTTTTTATGTTAAGCCTGGTTTTTCTGTTTGAAATCTTCGTAAGCTAAAGCAATACCTTCCTTCAGACTGGTTTTAGGCAACCAACCCAACCCTTTTAATTTTCCAACATCCATCAGTTTCCTTGGTGTACCGTCTGGTTTGCTGCTATCGAATTCCAATTCTCCCTTAAATCCAACCACTTCCTTGATCAGCAGCGCGAGATCTTTAATGGAAATATCCTCACCTACGCCAATATTGACAAATTGCTCCTCGTCGTAATTTTCCATCAAAAATACACAGGCATCCGCTAGGTCATCCGCATACATAAACTCACGTAAAGGTTTTCCGGATCCCCAAATGCTCACAGAAGCCGCATTATTCATTTTGGCTTCATGGAATTTCCTGATCAGCGCAGGTAGTACGTGCGAATTTTCAGGATGGTAATTGTCGTTGATGCCGTAAAGATTGGTCGGCATAACGGAAATATAATTATCGCCATATTGCAAGCGATAGGATTCCACCATCTTAATTCCTGCAATCTTGGCAATGGCATATGGCTCATTGGTATACTCCAATGGTCCGGTCAATAAGAAATCTTCTTTCAACGGCTGCGGAGCCATCTTCGGGTAGATACAGCTCGAGCCCAGGAACATCAGTTTCTTCACCTCATTTTCATGGGAAAAGTGGATCACATTGTTCTGGATGGCTAGATTTTCGTAGATGAAATCTGCACGGTAGGTATTGTTGGCCATGATGCCACCCACCTTTGCCGCCGCAAGGAATACATAATCGGGTTTTTCCAGTTCAAAGAATTCCTTAACCGCTTGTTGGTCACGGAGGTCCAGTTCACCGGATGTTCTAGTGATGATATTTTCATATCCCAACTCCTGTAATTTGCGCAAAATAGCAGACCCCACCATTCCGCGGTGTCCAGCAACATAAATTTTCGCTTGTTTTTCCACCTGAATATCTTGTTTACTGCAAATATAAGGTTAATTTTGCGACTTAATTATCAGTTATGGGTAAGGATAAACTTAGAAAATTCGCAGAGATTGCCACCTTCGAGAATGTAGTGGAAATGGATGCCGGGAAAGCATATAAAGGAAAATGGGCCAAAGAATTCTTTAGAAACGATAAGCCAATCGTTCTTGAACTGGCCTGTGGCAAAGGGGAATACACAGTAAACTTAGCGAAACTATTTCCAGAGCGTAATTTTATTGGTATCGATTATAAAGGAAACCGGATTTGGAGAGGTGCAAAAACAGCCTTGGAAGAGGGAATATCCAACGTAGGGTTTTTACGCATACAGATCGAAACTTTGCTGGAGCATTTTGCAGAAGCGGAAGTAGCTGAAATTTGGATAACTTTTCCAGACCCTCAACCGCAGGATAGCCGCGAGAAAAAAAGATTGACCAATCCGAAATTCTTGGAGCGTTATAAACAGGTCCTTGTTCCAGGTGGAATCATGCACCTGAAAACGGATAATGACGGATTCTATGCCTATACCCTTGAGCAGATCGCCTTACAGGAACTTCCTAAACTAAAGGAAACTACCGATCTCTACCATTCCAATTTAGTGGATGAGGTTCTTTCCATCAAAACCTATTACGAGAAAAAATACCTTGCACACGACAAGAACATCAATTACGTGCAATGGAAATTGACTAAAGGATAAGCATTTAAAAGGCAGATTTTGTAACTTCATTTCATTATGAAAAGAATTTACCTAATCTGCCTCCTACTTTCGGGTTTTGTGGCTCAAGCACAGGAAAACCCAAATAGTGCTCAGGCACAAGAAAACCTAAATATTACCTTCTCTCGCATTATTTCGGAAGTAAATCAGCATGCGGAAGCATACGATCGGTTGAAATACAGTACCGAACATTTGGGGCACCGCCTCACAGGTTCGGAAAATGGAAGAAAAGCGGAGGAATATGCATTCAAACTTCTTCAATCCTATGGATTGGATGTCTCTTATCAACCTTTTTCATCCGAAAGTTGGGCTAGGGAATCTCTTTCCTTAACCTTCAACAGAGATCCTATTGCTGCGGTAGCCTTGGCACATTCTCCGATCAAAGTGGATTTAAACGCAGAAATCATTGATTTGGGGAATGGTTTGGAAGCAGATTATCAACGGGTGGGTGATAAAATCAAGGGTAAAATTGCCTTAGTCTATTTACATATTCTCCCTAATTCCGGAAAAGACCTCAAGAACCTTCATCGATCAGAGAAAACAGCTTTGGCTGAAAAATATGGTGCAAAAGGGATTATATTCATCAATAGCGTTGCAAATAATGTGTTATTAACCGGTACAGCTTCGATTACGGGTCAATTAATAAATATTCCGGCCATTTGTATTGGATTGGAGGATGGTTTGAAATGGAAGGAAGCCCTTGCAAGCAAGGTTGTTAAGGCGAGCATTAACATGCGGAATAAGGCAGCGAAAACCCAATCGAGAAATATACTTGTCCGTATGAAAGGTACGGAGCTGCCCAACGAAAAGATTGTTATAGGTGGACATTTGGATAGCTGGGATCTGGCAACCGGAGCAATTGATAATGGAATCGGCTCCTATGCGGTAATGGATATTGCCAGGACATTCAAAAAATTAGCATTAGCCAACAAGAGATCTATTGACTTTGTCCTGTTTATGGGGGAGGAGCAGGGATTATTAGGCGCAAAAGCCTACGTTGATGCCGTGCTGAAAGAAGGTTCTCTAGATCAGATCAAATACATGCTAAATTTTGACATGGTCAATGCACCAACTGGTTTTTCCACTACAAGGGAAGAAATGATCCCGTTACTCAACGCACAAGGCGAAAAATATGCTGCCTTGGACAGTACATTTAAAAACAATAACGCGATAAGTGTGGGTCTGCATAGTGATCATCAGCCTTTTATGCTACGAGGGATCCCAACGGGAACCGGCCGAGGAGGTAAGCTTCCGAATAATGCGGGGATGTATTACCACTCCAATAAAGATGATTTTAGTTTGGTGAATAAAGCCGGATTGACGCAGACCATCCGTGTCGGCGCAGCCTACCTTTATATATTGGCAAATGCAGAGGAGCTGCCTGCTAAAAAATTAGCAGACAATGAACTGGTGGATTTCCTGAACAAGGCCGGCCTAAAAGAACCTTTGCAAATTTCAGGAGAATGGCGATGGGGCAATTAATACCTAACCTGATCCTGAAATTTTGTCCAAGTGCTTGGATCTAAAGCCTGCTGATAAGTAGAGGCCTTTGGATTCAAGCGTTTTATACGATTTTTGATATACGCTTTTCGATCGGCGGGCGCAGGATGGGTTGAGATCCAGGTCAGATCTATATCCTCAGCCATATGGATTTCGAAGAGTTCCATGACCCTAGACAGATTCTTAGGATCAATATCTGCGGCATTTAAATATTCCACTGCCGTTTCATCTGCCTCTTTTTCCAAACTCCTTGAAAAGGCTTGCCCGGTTAGGAAATTAGTAACTTCTGCGGTTCCTGTACTGGAAAGCAGTAGGTCCAATCCGAAATTGGTGACCAAAGAATTCATCACGTGGTTCTTTTCGCAATGCGCGATTTCATGGGCTATAATCCCCGAAAGGTATTCTGCACTATCCAAAAAGTCGATTAAACCGGTGGTTACCAAGATCTGGTCATCAGGAAGAGCAAAGGCATTCACTTCCTCATCCACGATGATATGAAAGCTATAATTGGTACTATCGATATCATTTTTGCTTAAAATAGGCAGGCAGATGGAGTCAAGTGTTGTCATGATGGAATCTTCCCCATCCAATACCTCATAGGTATCATAGATATGGTTCATGATCATGGATCCTAGTTTTTTCTCCATCTTCTTTCCATTTTCTTGGACCTGGAATATACCGGTCCAATTTATTTGGGCAAGTAAAAAGTAGGAACCAGCGATTGCCACAAGAAGTAGGAGGGTTTTCGTTAAGATTTTCATGGTTTAATAATATTATCCGTAATGTCTGAGAACAAAAACCAACGTACATGAATACCTTTTCTGGTTTGAATGGAGGTATAGATGGTTGATACAATTTCAATGATATTGATGATAACTATCAAAAAGATATAAGCGATATAGTAATTAGTTATTTCCGTCTTATGAAGAATCACGGAGATGGTCCACCAGAAACCCACGGTATTGAAAAAGAAGATGAAAATTTGGGATATCAATGCCTGCATCCCATGCCATCGTACAAATTTGGTAGATCTTTTTTTGCCCACAACAAAGATGATGGTGGCCAATAAATTAAAAATGGGTAAAGGCAGTCCTGCAAATAGCGCAAATAAAGACATCAAATAGCTGTTGGAAGCATATTCTCTTTCGTCTTCTGATACCTGTTGGGGTGTAAATGTTATAATCCCTTCTTGATGTTCCATATCCAATTGGCAATCAATATTATAATAAGTAAAACGGAAATAAGCTTGTTTTTTCTGAGGAACTCTTCCGCTGCGTTGTATACCCTGAAATAATAATCCCTTTTGGTGATCAGATCAAACAGGATCAAGCAGATAATGCTGACCAGCAAAAATAAAGAGATGATCCCTAGAGGGTTGATCAGTATGGCCTCCCAGGTGTTTCCATGCAAAAAGGCATCAATAGCTCGCGAAGAACCGCACGAAGGACAAGGATAACCTGTTAGGTTCTTGACAGGGCAGAGTGTAACCGCTGCATGGAAATAATGTAAGAACCCAAGCCATATTATTCCAAAAAAACAGATTATACCTGTGATAAGGTATAATCTGTTCTTCTTCGCTATCATGAATTAGTAATTTAACGCAGTTACTAATTTTTCAAAATTCTTTGATTTAGTGGATCCCATGATCAAAAACCAGTCAATGATGGTCCATATTCCTAAACCACCACAGGTCAATAATTTAGCGATACCCAATCCCGTATCACCGATCATAAAACGATCAATACCAAATGTTCCAGCTAAAAGGGAAACTATAAGGACAGTAGTCGGATCTTTATATTGTTGAATCTGAACATTTGTCAATTTACTATCATCAGCTTTGGCCAATAAGTCTCGGATCTCCATGAGATGATAGGATTCAAAAAATTTGTTGTTAGACATTAAGAACATGTCTACTCTATTGCTTTCCATTTTATTTTGGTTATTGATGAATAAAAAAATCCGTTTATATAATGAAGATAAACGGATTTTTTCAATTTTCTGATAAAACTTTAATTTTTTATAAATTTTTTGTGCTTTCGTTTAGAAATTTTGTCCAAGTTAACGGGCTGAGGAATTTTTACATAATAGCCAGTACCATCATATTCTCGTTTATTTGGGCTTTCTTTACAGGCATCTGAACAACAGCCATCCAATTTCCAACCACATTCATCACATTGGGTGAAGTGCTCATTGCAAACAGGGTTTGCGCAATTGATCATTTTTGCGGTAATAGTTCCACAGTTCTTACAGGTAGAGACGATGGATGGGTTCACCGAATTGACAGGTACGGTAACCCGGTTGTCAAATACGTAACATTCGCCTTCAAAATCCTTTCCGCCAGCTTCTTTACCATATTTGATAATCCCGCCATGCAATTGGTAAACATCTTCAAAACCTTCTTTCAATAATAATGCAGAAGCTTTCTCACATTTGATGCCCCCTGTACAATAAGTAAGGATCTTTTTACCTTTCAGATGCTCCAGTTCCTTTACTTTTTCAGGAAATTCGCGGAAATTATCGATATCTAACGTAACTGCATTCTTAAAACGGCCTACATTATGTTCGTAATTTGAACGAACATCTAAGATGACCACATCCTCCTCATCCTTCATCTGCATGAATTCCTGAGGCTCCAAATGCTTACCAGTTTGTTTATTGGGGTCGATGATTTTCGGGTCGCGAAGTCCGGAGTGGACAATCTCCTCTTTGTAACGACAATGCATCTTGATAAAGGAAAGTTCATCGACATTATCGATCTTAAATTCAGTCTTGGCAAAACGAGGATCGGCATGAACCGCTTCCATATAGGTCTTACAAGCCTCAGGAGTACCTGATACTGTACCGTTCAAACCTTCATCTGCGACGATGATACGGCCGACAAGACCTAGGGATTTACAAAATGCTAAATGATTATCCGCGAATTGTTCCGCGTTTTCGATAGGGCTGTAGCAATAGTACAGCAATGTTTGATATTGTGCCATATATTCATTGATACCGCTGCAAACGGCGTTTAATGTTTTTAAATTTTATGCAAAGATAAGGAAAATGAAAAAATAAAAATTGACGGTGATCACTTTTTGATCAAGGGGGTTAATAAATACTCCAGCCCGTTCAGTTTGATTTCGTACAATGTTTCCAATAAAACACCCAATTTACCCGCAGGAAAGCCGTTTTTTTTGAACCATACGAGGTATGGCTCCGGTAATCGGCAAAGAAGATAACCCTGATATTTTCCGAAAGGCATCTTCATGTTGGCCAATTCCACCAAGATGTTAGGGTCCATGAAATTAGTCTCTTGTTTTGCCATGGGTCAATCTGTGTTTTAATAGGCGCAGGGCAATGATTCCATGGTTGATGAGATTTGGAATCGTGCCATAATATTTTTTGAAGATTTCGTAACGTTCTTTTAAGCTTTGTTTATGCCTTTGTTGCGACATACCTCCCACCAAATATTTGGCCACATAGTCTTTCACATTGACCGTTTTCTTCGCTTTTTTAGCTGCACGGATCACCCAGTCGATATCCGAGCTGAGTTTATATTGCATATCGTAAGGCTCTGCGATTTCCCTTTTGACATAGATCGCCTGATGGCATACATTCATCCCGTATTTGAAGGACTTCCAATCAAAGGTATCTGGGCATTTGTGTCGACGATCGCCCAGGATCTCCCGATCTTCATTGACCAATTTGGTCTCGCCGTAATAGATATCTGCATCTTCTCCGGAACTAAATACCTTTTCCAAGGTGTCAGGGGCATAAAGTTCATCCCCAGAATTAAGGAAGAGTACATAATCGCCTGTTGCCAATCGTAATCCCTTGTTCATGGCATCGTAGATTCCTTTATCCTTTTCGGAAACAAGAACGGTGATATGGTCTTTGTATTCCTGGATGACATCCAAGGTTCCATCATTGGAATTTCCATCGATGACAAGGTATTCTATATTTGGATAGGTCTGCTGAGCAACAGATTCCAAGGTATACCTAATATCACGTACATTATTGTACACAATGGTAATGATGGATATTTTGGGTTTTGCGAATGTCATGATGGATTGTAATGCAACGGCACAAAAATAGGGAATTAAGTGGAAATAAATATTATCTAACAAGTTGGCTTCGCTGCTAAACCATACTGAAAGTAATGTTAAAGTATGTAAAACCTATGCTTTGCATACTTTTCAGTGCTTTAACCTTGCTTTAAGCATACTTAAACAACGATTCTAACCCAAAATCAAACATATATTGAACCATGATGGCCTGAACCTCGCTAAGAAAATGGATAATAATCGTTATGATGTGTCCATTCCGACATCAAATGTAAGCACATTTTAAATCATAAAGGACCAATATAAAAACGGAGAGCATTGATTAATTAAATATAAATGCTAATTTAAAGCGAGATTTTAATCCATTTATAAACTTAGGTCATAGTTATTCCAGGTCTCCAAGAAAATATGTCAACACTTAAACAAACCATTCTAAAATACTTTCCTATCCATAAATTTTTCCATGCACGGTCTTTTTCTCAAGAAGGGGAGGATATGGTTATTCGGGGGTTTTACGAAGCTAAAAAAGGATATAAAGGTGTTTATGTAGACGTGGGTGCTCACCACCCTTACCGATTTTCCAATACCAATTATTTCTATAAAAAAGGATGGCGCGGAATCAATATTGAACCCTCTCCTGATGCCATGCGTTGGTTTAAATGGTTCAGACCCAAGGATGTGAATCTGAATATTGGCATCAGCGAAAGCCCTCAGGAATTGACCTATTACTGTTTCAACGAACCAGCATTGAATGGGTTCTCCCAAGAAGTTTCGGAAAGTAGGGATGGTTTGCACGCCAAATATCACCTCTTAAAGACCATTCCAGTTCCTACCTTGCCTTTGTCGGATGTGCTGGATAAATATTTAGCTCCTGGAAAACAGATCGATTTTCTTTCAGTAGACGCGGAAGGATTTGACCTGATTGTCCTTAAATCAAATAATTGGGAGAAATATAAACCGGTTTTCGTGCTGGTGGAAGAAGAGCTCTCTATTCCAGAATTGAATAAGTCAGAAGTTTACCAATTGATGCTGAGCAAGGGATATTCCTTAGTAGCAAAAACAAAACGGACCTTGTTTTTTAAACGCAGTGATCTCACGAATTTTTAATTTTTTTATCCCGCTAAATTTAAATCCATCGATTTAGGAGATTTTCGATTTCTTGGCTTTATAGGCATTGATCTTTTTTTCTAAGAACCTGGCCAAACGCTCAAAGAAGGTTCCTTTCCGATGTTTGTAGAAATGCTTGATGGCTGCATAGGCCGTTGGATCTTCCTGAATGACACTCGGAAAGCGCTGCACAGGTTTGGTAGAAAGTTCCACACGATATACCTGATCAACATCCGAGTGGGTACCAGAACCGTCGGTGCCTGTATTTTGAATAAAAGATCGACGAGGATATAACACTAATCCCTGCTGATTAAAAATGGATAGATACCAACGTATTGCCCAAGAATTGATCTTTCCAGCCTTAAATTGCTGTACTTGTTTCCAAAAATTCTCCGTTCCGTCCACGCTGAAAGCCTTACGATCTTTACGCTTAAAATCTTTCGTCAGTTCTTCAATATCCGGGTTGAAATGCTTCCAGGCTCTTTCCCAGGTTGCCCAGCCCCAGCTATTGGCTACACGAAAAAAGAAAGATTGCTGAAGGCTTTTAGGCCTTTCTACAGGATACATATAACCCGAAATCTCCATGACCCGCTCTTCATCTTCATATCTGTCCAGCGCATCGTTGAAATATTGTAAAGCAAATGGCGAAGTTTCCAGATCATCCTCCAGAACAATGATCCTGCCGTGTTTTTGGATGACTTGACTGACACCATCGATAATGCTGTTTGCCAGACCTTTATTCTGTGCCCTTTCAATGATGTAAATATGTTTGAATTTCCAAGGCTCCCGGATTAAGGAGCGGACTTGGTTCACAATATCGATGTCGTTTGCTGATTTAGGTCCATCAGAAAAAATATACAGATCAGATTCTTCTGCCAAAGGATTTGCCTCTAAAGCTGTCAGTGTTTTTCTCGTATGTTGGGGTCTATTATAAACAAAAAGTGCGATCGGTGCTAACATGTATTCTCGAAAATCAATCAATTCAAAATCAAATATATGGAGATAAAGTCGGAATCTTTCCTAAATTTGCTGATTATACCATTTCATGAGCGAAAACGCAAAAAACATAACCATTAAGGGGCTTTTTTGGAATGCCATAGATCGGTTTGGCTATCAGGTCATAACCAATCTGACTACCATTGTGCTGGCAAGAATCTTCGCTCCTGATGATTTTGGGGTCATTTATGTCCTGGCTATCTTTACCACCATTGCTACTTCCTTGGTGGATTCGGGCCTAGCGACATCGCTCGTGCGTTCAAAGGTGGTAAAGGATGTCGACTATTCCACCATGTTTGTCTTCAACCTGCTTGTTAGTGGTGCTATTTATCTGATACTATTTATTGCCGCGCCCTATCTGGAAGAACTCTATCAGATCAATAACCTCAGCTTATATGCCCGGGTTTTATTCCTGCAGATTTTGGTCCAAGCCTTTGGGATTGTCCAATATGTAAAGATGCTCAAGAGCTTTCAGTTCAACCTGACGGCTAGGGTAAACTTTATCGCAGTATTAGGATCTGCCATCGTGGTCGTGTTTTTGGCCTGGATTGGATTGGGGTTTTGGGGGCTTTTATTGCAAGCTGTATTGTATGCCTTCTTCCGCTCCGTCCTATTATGGGTATGGGGAAATTGGAAGCTGGATTTATCGTTCAGTAAGGAGTCCATGCGGACGCATTGGGGATTTTCCATCTCCTTCATGATCTCCAACCTGTTAGGGAAACTCCTGAGCCCTTTGTACAATAATTTATTGAAAATGAATTATACCACGGAGGATGTAGGAATTTATGGTATGGCAAATAAATTGGGAGAATCTCCTAATTTGTTGATTTCTTCCGTCGTCCAAGGTACTACCTTGTCTACCTTGACTCCGCTACAGGATGATTTCCCACGCTTTTTGAATGCCTGCCGGAAAACCATGTCTTCACTTGCGTTTTTACTTTTTCCGGTAAGTTTTCTGGCTATTTGTGTTGCTGAACCAGCATTTCATACGCTTTTAAAGGAAAAATGGAATGATGCCATTCCGCTGTTCCAATGGCTCTGTTTTGCAGGTTTATTCATTTCCTTAACGGATATGAATGTGAATTTTCTGAACATCAAGGGGAAGTCGAAATTCGCCTTGGTACTTGAGGTCATCAAGGTTGGGTCTGCAGTAGGGATTTTCTTTTTTACCTATCAGCATGGATTATTAGCGGTTGTTTTTGGTCAATTAGCAATTCGCATCCTGTGTTATATCATTGCCGCCAGCATGAGTGTTAAAGTTTATGGATATACGATCTTTGCCCAGGCAAAAGACCTTTTTTCTTCTTTTCTGATTAGCTTGCTCGCTGCGGTGATTGCTTATTTGCCGCTATATTTTGGTTGGATTAGCAATAACTTGTTCCTATTGGTGGTACAAACCCTTATATTCGCTTTGATTTACATCGGCATCAACCATTTCATCAAAAACCAGATTTGGATGGAGGTGCTGGATTTGGCAAAAAAGAAAATATCTAAAAAAGTTTAATGGAAGTTGCAAAAGGAAATTGGGTTGGTTACGAAACGGTATTTTACCATGAGAAAACTGGAAAATTCAGCCAGGATATCAATGAGGTAATTGATTATACCAATTTGGAGATCGATCCAGAAGGATTGGCCGCCTATCTCGATTTCGGATACAGTGTATTTGGGCATACTCCGGTTAAATATGTTCGATTTTTATTGCCGAATCAGACCCTGCTGTTGAAAGATGGAAAATTGGAAGTTAGGGAAGAATCCGATTCCACCATCCAATTGATCGGTAAAAAAAGTCAAGAAGACGATGTATTTGCGAAGCTGCATCAATCGTTGAACAGCTGGGCTTCTGGCTTTGAGGAAGATATTCTGATACCGACCAGCGGAGGATTTGACTCCCGACTAATGAATGTGCTGATCGATGATAAATCTCGTATCCATGCCTATACTTACGGAACCTCCTTTAACCAAGGGCTTTCAAGGGAATCGGTGTATGCGGGATTATTGTCCGAACGCTTGGGCACACAATGGTCCAGAATTCCTTTGGGCATTTTCAATGTGTACATGGAGCAGTGGTATGACCAATTTGGTCCTGCAGTAGGCGCATCGGGAACTTACCATATGGAGTTCTACCAAAAAATCAAGGAAAAGGAGAGTTTCAAAAAACTTCACTTATTAAGTGGGATTATCGGCGATGCCTGGGCCGGTGCAGTACATGTACCGATGATCCATTCCGCTCAGGAATATAGAACCTTAGGCTATACCCATGGTATGAGTGCCAACTCCAAGTTGGCGATGGACGTAGATTACCTATCCATTGTGGAGCCTGTTTTTGAAAAACAGAAGGAACATCTGAAAGATCCGGATTTCCGGATCATTACCGCCATGCGAACCAAGATGATGTTGTTGCAATACCTGATCTCGGTGCCTTCTAAAATGGGCTTTCCTGGATATTCCCCTTTCGTGGAGGAAGAGATCGCCTTAGCGATGTTGAACCTACCGAAGGAAAGAAAAGAGAACAGAAATTGGCAAAGGGATTTCTTCCGCAAAAACAACCTGCTTTTTGAAGAAGAGAAACATAAATATACCTATCAGAATTCGTTGAACTACTATTCCTTGTTGCATGAGGACCTGGCACCTTTGAATGTGGACCTGTTAATGGAATATCTAAAACCAGCTTACCTGGAATGGATAAATAGTAAGATTCAGCATATTGGCAAGAAGGAAAGGGTTTTCCAGACCTTGATGCATACCCCTAAGGTTAAGGGTGTCCTTAAATTATTGGGGGCAAAGAATGAACTGTTGGAAGCTTATTTTGCTTATATTACCATAAAACCGATCGAGATTCTATTAAAAAAGAGAGAAAAAAATGCCTAAACAACATAAACTTCTTTTTGCTGGAGATGTGGTGATGAACAGTAAACCCGAATTTTCTGCTTCCTTACAGCAGTTATTGGCTTCGGCTAATGTTTTGTCCTGTAATTTTGAAGCGCCGGTTGCTGGCTATGGGAAGGCTATTGCCAAAACCGGACCGCATGTTAGTCAGAATGCAGAGTCGGTCAATTGGTTGTATAAGGAAGGCTTTAATCTATTTTCTTTGGCCAACAACCATATCAACGATTATGGGAAAGAAGCTTTAAAAAAAACCATTTCCTTATTTAAAAAGGGCGATGTGGTTGGAGTTGGTAATGAACGGGAAGCATTAGAGCCTGTTGTTCGTGAGCTGGAAGGGGTGAAGTTCGCTTTTATGGCTTTTGGGGAGAATGGGTACGGGGCATTGAACGGAGATCGATCTTTCGGTCATGCCTGGGTGAATGCCGATGGTATTGATGAAAAAATAAGACGTTGTAAAGAAAAGGTTGATGTCCTTATCGTTCAGGTGCATGCTGGTGTGGAATTGTTGGATGTTCCCATCCCGGAATGGAAAACACGTTATCAAGAATTGATTGAAGCTGGCGCTGATGTGGTTGTGGGACATCATCCGCATGTGCTTCAAGGAATAGAATCTTATAAGGGAAAACTCATCTGTTACAGCTTGGGTAACTTTTATTTTGATTATCCATCAAACCATCCGCAGTGGAATACCGGGGGATTATTAGAGTTGCAATTTGAGGGAAAGAATCTATCCGGCTTTCAGATGCATGTGGTTGAAAAGAAGGGAGCTCAATTGGATCTGCTTTCGGAAGCCGCTTCAAAGGAGCTGTTGGGGGATCTTCAGGAGAAATTGGAAGGCAATGATTACCTGGATTTAGTAAACCGCTTTGCTGTGCAGGAATGGGATAAGCATCACCTTGGATATTATGCAAAACCTTTTAATGGTTTAATGAGCTATTCTCCGAAAGGGATATTAAAACACCTTAAACGTAGTGTTTTTAACCGTAAGGTGGATTATAACATGATCTGGCATAACCTATTTATCGAAAGCAATAAATGGCTCGTTGAAAGAGCCATTCGTAAAAAAATGTCTGATAAATAAGTGCTCCCGCGTCATTGCGAGGAGGTACGACGAAGCAATCTTCCTACCCAACCTTCCTACCCAACCTTCCGAAAAACCAGCCTTCCTAAATAACCGTTATCTGATTACTAAAATCCTTCAAACTCGGGTGTTTCGGATCAAGATCAGTAATCAAGTAATTAATATCCTTTAAAGGACACACCCGCATCTTCTGGTTCGAATTCAATTTCTCCACTATACTCAATACCCCAAGTTTTTTGGAACACTTGATCATCGCCTTCTTGATCTGTACTACTTCCCAATCCGAATCCGTGATCCCTTCCTCTACAGAAAGACTGTTAGTTCCCAATAAACATAGATCCACCTTGATCTCCGATAGCTCGTTGATCACCTGAGAACCTGTTACCACATTCGTATTCCTTGATAATTTCCCACCCAACAAAATCACCTCAATATTCTCTTTTTCTGCCAATTCCAAAGCGACCAAAGGACTGATGGTAAAAAAGGTACATTGCACATCTTTGGGTACTAATCGGGCCAACTCAATCATGCTTGTTCCTCCACCCACAAGCACGGTCATCCCGCTCTTGATCAAGGTTATTGCCTTAGAAGCAATCTCTTTCTTTGCCTCTTTTGCATATACATTTCCTTCTTGGAAAGGGTATTGGAAAGACCTCGAAAGAGCACCGCCATAAACTTTTAGGACTTGCCCGCTCTCTGCTAATTCATTCAGATCTCTTCGGATCGTATCCTCTGAAACGTTCAATTGAACACTTAAATCTGAAGACAATACCTTATTGTGGATATTGATCTGATGTATGATGTAGGCTTGCCTTTCTTCTTTTAACATAATTATTCGTTGACTTTGGGGTATAAAAATATAAAAATATTCCTAAGTGTAAGCAGGTATCTACCTAATTATCATCTTCTTTATCTTTTTTGTCTTCGGTTTTATTGGTTTTTCCCTCTTCAGGGTTGTCCTCCAATTTCTTAGGGAGATTGGAAGCTTTAAATCTTGGCTTGAATCCAGCTGGTTTAACAGCTTTTTTCTCTTCTGCGGCAGGTGTTTCTGCAGTAGAGGTCTCCGCAGCAGGAGCCTCCTGTTTTACAGAATCTGTAGTTTCTTCTACTTTGGGAGTCTCAGTAACCGCTGGCTTTGGAAGATTGGAAGCTTTGAACCTTGGTTTGAATCCAGCAGGTTTAGCAGCTTTTTTCTCATCCTGAGCAGCTGTTTCTGCAGCGGTAGCCTCTGGTTTCACAGAATCTGTAGTTTCTTCTTTCTTCGAAGTCTCAGTAACCGCTGGCTTAGGAAGATTGGAAGCTTTAAACCTTGGTTTGAATCCAGCAGGTTTAGCAACTTTTTTCTCATCCTGAGCAGCTGTTTCTGCAGCGGTAGCCTCGGGTTTCACAGAATCTGTAGTTTCCACTTCTTTCGAAGTCTCAGTAACCACTGGCTTTGGAAGATTGGAAGCTTTAAACCTTGGCTTGAATCCAGCCGGTTTAACAGCTTTTTTCTCATCCGCGGCAGTAGCTTCTGCAGTGGTAGCTTCGGGTTTCACAGAATCTGTAGTTTCTTCTTTTTTCGGTATTTCAACATCCGCTGGCTTTTTAATACTTGCAGCTTTGAATCGTGGTTTAAACCCTGCAGGTTTTGCTGTTGCATTCCCTGAATCAGAAACTTCTGGAGATTTGCTTTCAACCTTAACCGGATTTGTAACCTCAGGCTTAACAACCTCTTTTTTCTCTTCCCCTGGAATCTCAATTTCCTCCAGAAGATATTCCTTTCGCAATCTATTGAACCAGAATTTCTTACTATGATCAAAGCTTTTTTCACCCATTAAAGCAAAATCCCGATCGAATTCTTGATACAAATCCGGTCTAGACTTTTGAAGCGCAATAATATCGATCTTCTTTTTCGTGAAAAACTCCGTAAAAGTTAACATAATACAAACTTACTAATTCATGGATGAAATACCGCTTAAAAGAAATGGAGGATATAAACCCTCCATTCCTAGTATCCTATAAATAAGATTAATCCATATTGTGGTAAACCGCTTGCACATCATCATCTTCTTCGATCTTATCGATCAATTTCAAGACGTCTGCAGCCTGTTCTTCGGTCAATGTGGTATGTGATAGGGCAATACGTTCCAACTTCGCAGAACTCACCTCAATCCCTTTTTCTTCTAAAAGACGTTGCATATTTCCGAAGTCCTCAAAAGAAGTTTGAACCACAACTACATCGTTTCCTTCTTCATCAGCCTCCACATATAATTCCTCTAAACCACCATCGATCAATTCCAATTCCAGTTCTTCCACATCCAATTCCTCTGTAGCAGGGAAACGGAAGATGGATTTACGGTTAAAGATAAAATCCAAAGAACCGGTCTTTCCTAAGGAACCACCAGCTTTGGTGAAATAACTGCGCACGTTGGCAACCGTTCTATTGGTATTATCTGTAGCGGTTTCGATCAATACAGGAACGCCATGCGGGCCATATCCTTCGTATACAAATTCCTCGTATCCTTTCGCATCCTTTTCTGATGCACGCTTGATAGCAGCCTCCACACGGTCCTTAGGCATGTTTACAGCTTTGGCGTTTTGGATCGCCGTACGTAAGCGGGAGTTGTTTTCCGGGTGAGGACCGCCTTCTTTTACCGCTATGGCAATTTCTTTCCCAAGTCGTGTAAACTGAACGGCCATCTTGGCCCAGCGTTTGAATTTTCTTTCTTTTCTAAATTCGAAAGCTCTACCCATTTTATTGTAATTTAATTTTAAGATTATCTAACATATCCTTTGTCATTGCTGTCAGATCAAACGTTGGTTTCCAACCCCAATCGCTTCTTGCTTGCTCATCATTGATGCTCTTTGGCCAGGAGTCCGCAATCGATTGACGTGGATCGTTGTCTGAATAGGATATCTCAAAATTAGGTAGAATTTTTTTAATTTCTTCAGCTATTTCTTTAGGAGTGAAACTAATTCCTGCCAGGTTATAGCTTGAACGGATGCTCAATTTCGATGGATCGGCATCCATCAACTCGATCGTTCCACGAACGGCATCGTCCATGTACAACATCGGAAGTTCCGTTCCTTCGGATAAGAAGGACGTATATTTGCCCTGACGGATCGCTTCAAAGAAGATGTGGACAGCGTAATCGGTTGTACCTCCTCCTGGTTCTGTTCTCCAGGAAATGATTCCAGGATAACGTACCGAACGGATATCCAAGCCAAATTTCTCGTGATAATATTCACATAACCTTTCACCAGCTAATTTGCTGATGCCGTAGATGCTATTCGGGTCCATCACACAGTACTGAGGCGTATCCACTTTTGGTGAGTGTGGTCCGAATACCGCAATAGAACTTGGCCAGAAGATCTTTTTGATGCCAAATTCAACCGCAAGGTCCAATACGTTCAAAAGGCCGTTCATGTTCAGGTCCCAAGCTTTTTGAGGGTATTTCTCGCCAGTTGCCGAAAGCATGGCTGCCAATAAATAAATCTGGGTTGGTTTATATTTAACGATAAGGGCTTTGATAGCTTCCTTATCCAACACATTTAGGGTTTCGAAGATTTCCCCCGATGCAATGGCTTGCGGTTCGCGGATGTCGGAAGTGATCACGTTTTCATTTCCAAACTTTAATCTTAGCGCAGCCGCTAACTCTGAACCGATTTGACCGTTCGCACCGATCATCAAAATGCATTCTTTCATGCTATTGGAGATAATTTTTATTTAAATGAATCCTAAATTCTCCTATTGGGAGAACATAATTGCGAAAATACCAATTAAATGGCTGAATATGATGGTTATTTGTGATTTTACGCAATCGTATGATTATAGGGAAAATGACAATTTATCAAGACAATCATCTAAATACTGAATATATTTCACGGAAATCCGCTGTTTATTGAATAATGTTTTGGAAGCACTGTTTTACATTGTAAATTGCTAAATATTATGCAGATAACTCCTTTGAATTTATTAAGTTTGTTTTCTTGAATTAATTAATTAAGATCTATTTTTTTATAAATTTTTTAAAGTAAAAACTAAATGAAAGTTGCAGTAGTAGGCGCGACGGGACTTGTCGGGTCAGAAATGTTGACCGTATTAGCGGAACGTAATTTCCCAGTAACAGAATTGATTCCAGTAGCTTCGGAAAGAAGTAAGGGTAAGGAAATCGAATTCAAGGGAAAGAAGTATAAGGTTGTGACGCCTACGGAAGCTATTGCACTGAAGCCGGATGTTGCTTTGTTTTCGGCTGGGGGTGGTACCTCTACCGAGTTTGCTCCTTTATTTGCAGAAGCGGGTATCACCGTGATTGACAACTCCTCTGCTTGGCGTATGGATCCATCCAAAAAATTGGTGGTCCCTGAGGTGAATGGTGATGTACTTACCGCAGAAGATAAGATTATCGCTAATCCGAATTGTTCTACCATTCAAATGGTAGTGGTGATGAAACCTTTGCATGAAAAATATAAGATCAAACGTGTCGTTGTTTCTACTTACCAATCTGTTACAGGAACCGGAGTAAAAGCGGTAGACCAATTGATGAACGAGCGTAAGGGAGTAGAAGGAGAAATGGCTTATCCATATCCGATCGATCTAAACGTCATTCCTCATATCGATGTATTCCAAGATAATGGATATACCAAAGAGGAAATGAAGATGATCAAGGAAACGAATAAGATCATGGGAGACGACAGCATCAAGGTTACAGCAACCACGGTTCGTATCCCTGTGATGGGAGGACACTCCGAGTCGGTTAATATCGAATTTGAGAACGATTTTGATCTTGATGAACTGAGAGCGACATTGGCTGAACAAGAAGGCGTGATCGTTGTGGATAATCCTGCGAAATTGGAATACCCGATGCCTAAGGATGCCCATGGCAAGGATGAGGTTTTCGTTGGACGTATCCGAAGAGACGAATCCCAAGACAAAACAGTAAACCTTTGGATCGTAGCAGATAACCTGCGCAAGGGAGCAGCAACAAATGCTGTTCAGGTAGCTGAATTATTGAACAAGAAAGGTTTAATCTAACCCGAGATAATTAGGTCGATGTTAGCATCGACCTTCAACAAAAAAGGACGGCATTTGCCGTCCTTTTTTATCGTAATATCAAAAATATTATCTAACAGGAGTAAACTCCCAGTTATCATCAAAGAAGCTAGTTCCAGTAGAACCAGTTGTGATATATCCTTTACCTTTTACAGCAAAACCTACTGCCTTCTCACGAGCAGAAGTTAAAGATTCGTGTTTGTCTGTCCAAGTGTTGTTAGAAGGATCGAATTTCCAAACGGTATTAACAATACCAGAAGCTGAACGGCCACTCACTACATAACCATAGTTTCCGATAGCAAATGCAGATGCATTGAAACGTCTTGCATCATAGTTATCAGTTCTTAAGCTAGGTAATTTAGTCCAAGTAGTACCATCAAATTTATAGAAATCATCAGTAGGTACACCATTTGAGTAACCACCACCCACATACGCTACACCATTGATTACGAATGCATAAGCGTACGCTTTTTTGTAGGTAAATGGCGTTTCGATTTTTGTCCATGAATCTGCAGATGGATCGTATTTGTAGAAATCGCTGAATGTTTTGTCAGTAGATGTAGCACCTAAACCAACGTATGCATTGTTTCCGATAGAGAAAGCAACCGCTCCAAAGCGCGCTTCGCCAGGGAAATCAGCAACTTTTGTCCAAGAGTTAGCTGTAGGGTTATATTTGTAGAAATCTTTCAATGCACCAACAGCGTCGCCACCGTATCCTAAACCTACATAGCCTTGATCGTTTACTGAAAAACCTACTGCACTATGTCTTGAAGGACCAATAAAATTAGCTTTTGTGCTCCATTGAGAACCATCAAAAGCATGGTTATCTGCTAATACTTCGTTTGTTTTTAAATAACCACCTACAATATAGGCAACATCATTTATCGTGAAGGTTGAAGCTCCGTTACGTGGATCTTCTGGAAATACTGCTGAGCGAGTCCATTCAGTAGGTCCTGTCTCCGTAGTGTCCTCATCATCTTTTTTACAGGAATTGAAGGATGTAATTGCTAAAGTGGCTACTAAAAATAGTGCTAGCCAGTTTTTCTTATTCATAGACTATTTAAATTTTGTATATACGATATTTAATTTAACTTTCGGTTGATTGTTTTGGGTCGCCAAAATACTGGTGTTTCCTGTGCTGAATAATGCTGGATTGCCCAAAGATAAGTATAATGATTTATTTTGAGCGTCAGGAAGGTTAACTGTACGAATATATTGGATCATGTTGAACACATATTTCCCAGGTCTACCCGTGTTATTTCCCAAAATATAAGTTCCTGTCTGTACCGTGTTGGTAAATGGAACAGGCAAGAAATTGGTCGGAACACCCATATCTGTCGTGTAAAGGACAGGTTGTGGTGCAGCCGTATAATATCCCAAATGGGAGGATGCAATCTCTATTTCTAATTCTGCTTTATTGATGGCGATGCCAGGTTGTTGCATAAAATCACGCAATGCTGGAAAGCTGATCTGCGTAGCTACTCCTGAACCGGCCTGGATAAAAGAAATGCCGTTAGTTTCTGCAACAGGAAGCGGATTTGTCGTTGTCAATGCTTCGAATTCAGTTCCCGTTCTATCAGCAACAATGTTATTATATTGAACGGATTTATCAGCCATGTTCAACGTTTTTACCCCTTTCTTTCTAAACCCGTCGGTACCCACATAGGAGTAATTGATCCTTACTTCTAAGGTATCCTTGAATCCGACCATCGCTGTATTGCCAGCATCCGGTCGAATGGTCAATCCCTTAAAGTATTCTTGAAAATTAGATGCAGAATTGAAAGCTACATCGTTGTTCTTGATTTTCTTGAAGAATTCTGTTCCAACTGCATCTGAAAGCCTAACCGATAAGGTGTCCACTTTGCTCATATGCGGTCTGAAGCTAACCGACCCTAACGCATTCGCATCGAAATTGAAGGATTGATGTGCGAATATTGTTGCTCCTGGATAGTAGATAGGAAATGATATTCCTGTCGGTGATGGAGTCAACGTAGTCGTTTCAAGAGCCTGCGTCAAACGATGAACATAAATCTTTTGGATTTTGCTGGTATCGCCATAAGCGTAACGATTGTTGCTCGGACGGATAACCAAATTCAAAGAGTCGAATTTTGCTGTTGTAGGAAAATCATTCGTAATCCCTGCCGGATTAAGTCTGAAAAAGGTGTTGGAAGTCAATGAACCAATAATAGGTTGGGTAACTTTTCCCACCAATAATGTTCCTGTTGCAGCTGTTGGAATGGTAGGCATTTGAACTGTAGAAACTACAGCAGACAAGCTGTCTACTGAAGAAACGTTCAAATTATCAATATTGTCGTTCTTCAACGAAATCGCCATATCCTTATCACAACCGGATAAGAATAATACAGCGCTTAGACTGAAAGTAGCAAAAAGAGAAAAACGTAAATTTTTAATCATAAATTCATTAGTCATGCAAAAGTATAGAAAGAGAATTGTTATTCATTGTTATATTTTGTTAAAAATCACGCAATTTCCCCTATCTTTTGCTTTATATTAACGGTTAAAACGGCTGATTTGCGACAATCAAATTGTCCAACTGTTAATCAGTGTTATAAATTGTTAAAAGCATCAAATTCTTTATGCCGTGCAAATCTACTAATTTAAATTTGTTTTAATTATGTTAAAAAACTATAAAATATTGATGCTTGCCATCGTCCTGACCGCTTCAGGTATCATCCTGGTGCTGAGTGTCTGGCTGTATGGGAGTTATCAGATTCGAAAGCAATTTTATTTGGGTACGGCGGAGCACGAGCTTTTCGATGTCATTCAGGATTTTTATCAAGATAACGAGGCTGAAATTCAAAAGGATAACCAGAACCAACGCAGAGGGCGGGTGGATCGGATCAGTATGGCCATCAAGAAGAAATATCCGGTCATCAATATAGACTCGGTGAAGGCCATCTTCGAAAATGAAAATTTCGGACGGAGGCAGAATAACGATCGTACAACGAACGATAGCCTGTCAAACGGTAAACCCAGAATGAGCCGTCATTTCATTTCCTCCTTCGTCTTTCGAAACATCAATTGGAGCGATGAAGTATTGGATACGCTTTCCAATAGGCTAACCATAGCTTTAAAGGAAAGAGGAATGTATACCCCCTTTAAACTAAGCCTGCTAAAACTTCCAGACGAAAACGAACGCAACGGAAGATTTTATAAAGAACGGTTCAAGGAAAATAAAACAAGACCGACCATGGTTGATGCCGGTGAGAACAAGTACCTGGAGCTGGATTTTGACAATCCCTGGCTATACCTGTTAAAATCCATCCTTTGGCAAGTAGTCATAGTGGTTCTCCTGATCTGTTTAATGATCGGAACCTTTATCTACCTCTTGGATACCATCAAAAAGCAGAACCAATTGGCAAAGATGCGGAAAGCATTTGTGAACAACATGACCCACGAACTGAAAACACCTGTTTCTACGGTTATGGCAGCGGTAGAATCCTTAGAACGCTATGGGGCCATGAACGATAAGGAAAGGATGGATCGATATTTTCGGATTTCCAGGCATGAGCTGGAACACCTATCCGATATGATCGAACGGGTATTGCAGGTTGATGTAGCGGAAACCAATGGCGTACTACTCGAAAAAAGCTGGGTGGATGTTGTTGCTCTTCTTAAGGAATGCAAGGAAAATGCCCAACTATTTGCCAAAAAAGCAGTTAGCATAAACATTGAAACCAACGTGGAAAGCTATGTGGTTTTTGCTGATCCTGCGCATATTAAAAATGTTTTCAGTAACTTATTGGACAATGCGATCAAATATGCGGCAGATGATGTGCAGATCCTGATAAAGATCCAAGGAAGGGACCAAGCGGTTGAAGTGAGCATCCAGGATAATGGAATCGGTATTCCGAAATCATACCAAAAGGAGGT
This sequence comes from Sphingobacterium sp. 1.A.4, assembly GCF_002734245.1. Taxonomy (NCBI): domain Bacteria; kingdom Pseudomonadati; phylum Bacteroidota; class Sphingobacteriia; order Sphingobacteriales; family Sphingobacteriaceae; genus Sphingobacterium; species Sphingobacterium sp. 1.A.4. The sequence continues at coordinate 7,173 of NZ_PEAZ01000065.1, read as the reverse complement.
TTTCGATCTGTTTTTCCGGGTACCTTCCGGCGATATCCACAATGTAAAGGGATTTGGATTGGGCTTGGCCTATGTAAAACAGATTGTTTCCCAACATCATGGCACCATCGAATTGCGTAGCGAGGAGGGAAATGGAAGTATTTTTATTGTTAATTTACCGAAAGAGACAAAATGATCAATGTATTATATGTAGAGGACGAGGAAAGCTTGGCCATGATTGTTACCGATAGCTTGGAGGCCCATGGTTTTATGGTCCGACATGTATTCAACGGTCAGCAGGCATTGGTTTTCCATCAGAAATATAAACCCGATATCATCATCCTCGATGTCATGATGCCCTTAATGGATGGATTTACCGTAGCCAAAGAGATCAGGAAAACAGATCTTCATACGCCCATCATTTTCCTAACCGCCATGACGCAGACCGACGATGTGGTGAAGGGATTCAAGTTGGGTGCCAATGATTATATCCGCAAGCCATTCAAGATTGAGGAACTGATCGTTCGTATCGAAGCGGCTTTAAAGAAAAATGGACAAGGCATGTCCAATAATAAATTTGTGATCGGGAACTATACCTTGGATACCCTGAAAAACACATTGAGTATAGGCGATGAAACCGAAAAACTATCCTATCGAGAGGCAGAATTACTGAAAAGACTGATCGAAAGTAAGGATAAGGTACTGCCAAGGGATGAAATCATCCGCACCTACTGGACAAACGACACCTATTTTACAGGCAGAAGTCTGGATGTTTTTATCAGCCGGATCCGTAAATACCTTTCAGGCGATGAAAGGATCAAGATTACCAATATCCGAGGGGTGGGTTATATGCTGTCCTTAGATTAAGGATTATTTGTAAATTTAAGTATGAAAGCGCTAATAATTGTTGATGTACAATACGATTTCCTTCCTGGAGGCTCCCTTGCGGTTGCCAAAGGTGATGAGATCATACCGGTGATAAATTATATACAGAAAGATTATGATCTGCTGGTTGCTACCCAAGATTGGCATCCGGATAATCACCTGAGTTTTGCCAGCCAACATGAGGGAAAATTACCTTTTGAAGTGATCGACCTATTTGGGCTGGAACAGGTCCTATGGCCCGACCATTGTGTGCAGGGATCCTACGGGGCTGAATTTTCCGAAGATCTAAATATGAATAGGGTAGAAGCAATTTTCCGGAAAGGAATGGAAAGGAACATCGATAGCTATTCAGGTTTTTTTGATAACGGAAAAAGGAAGGATACCGGATTAGCGGGCTATTTAAAGGCAAGGAAGGTGGATGAAGTGCATGTTTGTGGATTGGCTGCTGATTATTGCGTATACTTTACAGCGATGGATGCATTAGCAGAAGGATTTAAAACCAACATCATTTCCAAAGCGACCAAGGCAATTGACAAAGGTGCTTTTATGGAAAAGAAAAATGAATTTATACAAGCAGGCGGATTATTATTGTAAATAATCCGCCTGTCCAATCATATCTATTCGTGAATTAAAATCTTCCTCCCCGGTTACTACCTCCTTGGAAACCTCCTCCTTGATTGCCACCACGCTCATTTCTATTTCCGCCGCGATCTCCGCGATCCCCTCTTGGTCCTTCGGATCTTCCTTCTGGTGGAGCTGAACTTCGACCTCCAAAATTACGGATGTTATACGTCAGGTTCAATATGAAATACCTATTCAAGGTCTGTGATGTAGAGTTTGTAATGGAGGTAGGGCCAACATTCCGGTTGATGTTCTTCGCATTATTCAACAGATCGAAACCTTTGATGGAAAGTTCCGCATTCTTCCTTCGTAAGAACTTATAGCCCAAAGAAGCATTCAATAAGGTCAGGTTAATGTTCTGCGAGTTCGCTGAAGTGGAATTATTATTCTGGATCGCTCCGTTATTGATATAAACCAACTGATAGCCGATCAAGAAACTCTTGAACAATTCGATGGTTGCTCGCGAATTGAATCGATGATTGATGATGTTGTATTTCGGGTTGATCGTGTTGCTGGGGTTCTCAATAAATCGAGAAGACAGGTCATAGCCAACAGAAATCGTATATCTTCTATCAAAATTACTGTTCAGGGAAACCCCTTGCGAAAACCCAAAGGTTTGGTTTGGCGTCAAAACAGAATTCAGGAAGCTTTTTCTTTTGTTGTAAAATAAATTCGTAGTCGCATTCACATTAAAACCCAATTTTTTAATCGGCAACCCATAACTTGTCTGTGAATTCAAGGAATAGACCCCATCCACATTTGTTCTGGAATTAAAACGTCCGCCTGCACCCAATTCGATATCATCAAAAAGGATGATGCTGGTATCGGTTCTAAATTCATTGTCTACAATACTGTTGTCGATGATGTTAAAAGTAGCATGAGTCGTAAAACTTCTGCCGTTAACCTTGTTTACATCCCTATAATTTAACTTTAAGGAATGGGAGTATTCTTGTTTCAGATCCGGATTTCCTGTTGAAATATTCAAGGGGTTTTCATTGTTGAGGTAATCCTGCAGATCAGAGATCGACGGAACATTGGTGTTGGTGTTGTAGGTAAATTCGATTGTCCGTTCCTTGGTAAAGAAATAGGTCGTATTGAAATTCGGCAAGAAACTACCAAAGTTAGCTACGGTTCTTAAATCATAAGGTACTGTTCGATCATTAACACGCACGCCATGTTCATAGTTCAAGCCGGCCTGAATTCGTAATGTATCTCTTTTATTATAAGAATAGGAAAGCCCAACAGAATGATGGTTGAAATCGTTTCGGAATTCATTGGACAACCGTTGGTTCAATTCTTCGTATTGACCGGTTTCCGCTAAAAACTCCAATGTTTTCCGATCAGAATAATTACTGGTGTTCCGGAAACCGTAATTGGCCTGCAACCTCGACAGGTTATTGATGTTTTTGGTAAAACTCAATCGGCTATTGAATCCAGAACCATAACCATAGGTGGCATTCTGTCTATTGATGGTATCGCTTCGCTGCAACACAGCGTTTCTATAATACTCATTGAAGGCCAATGTTTGACCCAGCGCATCATTACTGCTTTTATTTCCATCGATATTCAAACTTATCGTTTGTCCTGGAGCCTTAAATCGGTGCATATAAGTCAGGTTTCCCCCGAAATTGAAGTTATTGCTCGAGTTGTCGTTACTTCGATCCACATTGTTGATTGGATCGGTCTTATTATAAGAAGTATTACTCTGCGTTGAATTTTCCCTGTCATTCCATCTCAAGGACATGTTCGGGTTGAAATCCAGGTTGTTCATGCTATCCAATCGCCATTTGAACCTTCCGCCTAAGGTATGCTCATTATTGATGGCCTCCGAAATATTGTGAGAATTCTGGAATTGATTTTCTCTGCCTGAACTGAGGAATTCAATATCATTTAAAATATCATTATTGGTATTGGATTTCCGGAAATTATAGTTGGCATTCACTTCCAGTTTTTTATCCAGGAAGGAGTTCGTATAATTCGCAGCCCCTGCGTAGGTGTCGGTAAGTCCATTTTCCGTGTTGCTGTTTCCATTTCGGGAGCCACCACGTCCAACAGAACCCAGGTCCGTTTCATTGATGTTATTGGCCATGAGGGCAACCGACATTTTCCGGTCTCCATTAAAGGCATTCAGAGCGGTGTTGATCGCAAATTTATCCGCATCGCCCTTACCCGCATTCGCACGGCCGAAAAATCCACTGCGGCGATCTGGTTTGGTGACGATATTGATCACCTTATTCCGTTTTCCATCATCAAATCCGGAGAACCTCGACTGCTCACTCCGTTCATCAATGATCTGTAGTTTGTCGATAATATCTGCTGGCAGGTTCTTTAGGGCTATCCGAGGGTCGGAAGTGAAGAATTCCTTTCCATCCACCAAGATCCTTTTTACATCCTCTCCATGGGCTTTTACATTCCCATTCTCGTCGATCACCACACCTGGCACCTGAGCCACCATTTCATCGGCATCGGCATATTCCCGGGTCTGAAAATTCTTGGCATTGAATTCCATGGTGTCCCCACGAACAGCCACAGTAGGAGGGGCCGTAATGGCAATCTCCTCGATCATGATCTCTCCGGGTTCCATGGCTAAGTTCAGGTTCATGGCTTTATTAGCCACCGTAACCAACAGCTCGCTGCGCTTAAACCCCAATAGGGTTGCCGTTAATTGGTAATTGCCGGGGTTAACTTTCTCGAAAGAAAATTCCCCTTTATCGTTTGATTTTATACTAGTTCGGGTGGAGTCTTTGGTATGAAGAAGGAGTAAGGTAACATCCTGCAACCCTTCGTTCTTTGTTTTGTCGGTTATTTTACCGGATAGTTTCACCTGTGCCTGTATGGTGGTAGTTAGCCCCAACCATATCAGGAGAAACAGCATGTATTTCATGGTTAAGAAAATTGATTGCTCAATATTAATTCATTTAAGTGTAAATTAATGTAAATACTGTTAAATCACAAAAAAGATACAATGTGTAGACTAAGCGAAAAAAGGATATATTTGTCTCATTAGGAATGAAGGAAACTAGTTTAAGTAGAAAAGAAAAAATACTGCAGACGGCATTACAGTTATTTGCAACAAAAGGATATCTGGACAGCTCCACGAAAGAGATTGCCGCACAGGCGGGTGTCTCGGAGGCGCTGATATTCAAGCATTTTGGAAATAAGGATGCCTTATTGGCGCATATCGTCAAATCCGGTTACCGTAAAGTGCTCATGCAGCACAAGGGTATGATGACCTATAAAGGGGCTAAGGATTTTTTGCGCAATATGGTTTTGCTTCCTAGCCAGCTAGTGGCCGAAGAACCGCTTTTCTGGAAGCTCCAGGAAAGATTATCCCATCATTCCTTTTCCAAATCCCAACACGAGCTTTTCATAAAACCTGTACAGCCCATCGTTCATCGTGCGTTTGTAGAACTCGGTTTTAAAAATCCAGAATTGGAAACCCAATTTCTCCTTCTGGTTATCGATATGCTCTGGAAGAAAGAGGCCTGTGGTGATATTGAAAATGCAGCCGAACTTGCCAGCCTGATCCAAAAGAAATATGATTTGACGTAATGCGTGTTTATGCACGTTTATGATCGAATTTTCGAATAAAAGCGCAGTATTATTTCCATAACTAAGCAAAATTTCCGTATTTCGTAACAAACTAATTTGTGATGATTAAAAAAATAGCTAGTGTAGGCGCCCTTTCTTTATTATTTGTGAGCTCCTTATTTGCACAAAAGAAGCCTGAATTTATTTCTTTTGTAAACCAAAAGCATGCTTGGGTTGATTCTGTATTCAACAAATTGACACCCAAAGAACGCATCGCACAATTGTTTTTGGTCCGTGCGCATACCAATTTGGGTCAGAAATATATTGACTCTGTACAAAATGTCATCCAGAAGGAACAGTTAGGTGGCCTAGTGGTTTTCCAAGGAGGACCTGTGCGTCATGTCAATATGTTCAATAAATACCAAAAGGTATCCAAAGTGCCTTTGTTGATCACGTTTGATGGTGAATGGGGATTGGGCATGCGAATGGCGGATTCGACCATCTCTTTTCCTTATCAGATGACCTTGGGCGCTATCCAAAATGATAACCTATTGTACGACATGGGTCGTCAGATTGCGAATGATTTCCACCGTATCGGCATGCACTTTAATTTTGCACCGGTTGTGGATATCAACAATAACCCAAAAAATCCGGTGATAAACTTCCGCTCTTTCGGGGATAACAAATACAATGTGGTCAGAAAATCCAAAGCCTATATGAATGGTATGGTGGATGGTGGTATTTTGGCTTCCTTGAAACATTTCCCAGGACATGGTGATACCGATGTGGATTCACATTACGACCTTCCGCAATTGAAATTCGATAAGGCGAGGTTAGATAGTTTAGAGATTTATCCGTTCAAGGAATTGATCAATGCGGGTGCACCATCGGTGATGGTTGCCCATATGAACATCCCTTCCTTGGATGCGACTCCGAATATTCCTTCTTCCATTTCCAAAAAGGTAGTGACCGATCTGTTGCGCAAGGAATTAGGCTTTAAAGGCTTAACGGTAACGGATGCAATGGATATGAAGGGGGTTAAGAAGTTCTTCCCTAATGGCGAGGCGGATGTAATGGCGATCGAAGCTGGTCATGATCTTTTGGAGATCTCCGAGAACAGTGGCCGGGCGATTGATCTGATCGAAAAGGCGATCAAATCTGGCCGAATTTCGCAGGCTGATATTGATGTGCGGGTGAAGCGGGTTTTGGCTGCGAAGTTATGGTTGGGCTTGAATAAGAAAACAGAGGTGAGTAGCCGTAATCTTTATCAGGACCTGAACAGTCCTTCTTCGCAATCCTTGGTTCAGCGTTTAGCGGATGCTGCGGTTACTTTATTGAAATCTGATCGTGGAATCAAACGTTTTGATGCCAAAAGAGAAACTGCGGTGGTGAGTGTGGGTATTACGAAGGCAGAAGATTTTGAGACCGGCTTAGCCACTCAGTTATCGAATTACAAGCAGTTCTTTGTAAAAGGTGATGAGTCGGAAGAGGTATTAAAGGATTTGATGAAAGAGATCCGTGGTCATAAGCAGATTATTTTGGCGATTCATGATAATCGTTCAAGACCAAGAAGCGAGCTGGCATTTACAGCACCTACGGTAGAGTTTATTGATAAATTGGCTGGTAGAAGAACCATTTCTTTTATGTTCACCAATCCATATGCGATGAATTCGGTGGATGTGATGCGGAGTTCGTCGGTGGTATTGACTTATCAGAATGATTTCTTTATGCAAAAAGCGGCGTTGAAGGTTTTGTTGGGACAGATTAAAGCAGAAGGTAAATTACCTGTAACGATTTCAAAGGATTTGAAATATGGTAAAGGATTGTAATCGAATTATTTTGTTTTTTTGATAGATATGGAAGAAGGTGTCTAAAAAGGCACCTTCTTCTGTTTTATAGCTTTCTGGAGCTCCATTATAATTTCATGAGCAATATTAGGCTGCAAGTCGATGTTTTGTACTTTTCAGCATGTTGATGGCTTGATTTATCGCAAATAGGGAGTTTTTGCCACCTGGTTTACCGATAAAAGCTTTGTCTTTCCACTTTTTTGCCCATTTTCTGAGGTTATGGGCAATGGCCATCAAACCGAATTCCACAGCGACTTTATCCAGTCCTTTCATTGTGAACCGGGTAAACCTGTTGTTGCTTTTCATCTGA
>NZ_PEAZ01000064.1:0-32985 GCF_002734245.1 Sphingobacterium sp. 1.A.4 | reverse complement strand
TATTTGAACATCTTGATTGGACTTTCAGCGTTGCGTCCATTGGTCCGGCAATACTTCTCCAAAAGTTCGTCATGTATAAAACTGAAATCGATAAGATCGTTGATTTTGCGAAGTAGATTGTCTTTTGGGACAATGATATCGTACAATCCTGAATAGGAACTGAACTGTATTTTTTGTTGGGTAGAGAGCATCCTGATGTCCGTTAAAGCCTACTTTAAGATACGAAAAAAGGAGCAGAAAACTGTTGTTTTCTACTCCTTTTTTTGCCCAATCTAAAAGAGGACTTTTTCAGTGCCCTAGCTTATGCCCGGGCTTTTTATTTTCCTTAATTTCTATTATTTCTTGATCAAAGGTTTTAAGATGGTTCCTTTTTGGTTTTTCTCCTGTTTATTGTCCAGGATTTCGGTACCTGGCATAGCTACACTTGCCTTAGGGTCCAGGTATTTATGTAGAATCACCGAATCATCGTTTTGACGGTATGCATTCGGAATCCCATTAACTGCAAGTTTTTGTGGCTGTATCAAAAAATTCAAGTTTGAAAATTGATCTTTGCTCTTGGCGGTATCAGCATTTATGGAGTAACCTCCCTTTATCACTTTACCTTCCTGTTTATTTTCCTTATTTTGGGCATATAACGTACTGATGGAAAAAAGTAGCCCAAAAGTCAACAAAGCAAAATATTTCATAATCATTAGATTTATAATCTTTTAACAATGCTCTAAGCTAACAAGAATTCCACTATTTGCCTGACCTAATTGCTGTTAAATTGTGTTAAATGGATAAATAAGGTCATTTCCCTTATTACTTTTGTAACAAATGAAGAAAAGAAGTATTGCGTTAATAATTTGGTTGATGTCCATCGCCCTGATCGGGGTAATGGCGATGCAATATTATTTTATTCGCGAATCCTTCCGCCAGAAATCAAAGATTTTTGATGATGCTGTCAAAGCATCCCTGGCAGCAGTTGGAAATAAACTGGAGCAGAAAGAGATCTATGATTTTGCTCGGGAACAGGAAAGACAGAACCAGAAGCGTTTTCTGGAAAGCCAAAAGGAGCAGGAACAAAAGCAAAAGATCCTGACCGAGCAGGTGGCCATCCAGGAGAAGATCAAAATCCTTCAAGCCGAACTTTTCCGCTATGAACAGCGATTCAATGCCGACGAACGCCGCTTGAACATGTCCTTCATGAATGTTCCCATCAGCAATGAGTTTTTCGAGACCTACGTTCGTAAAAGTGAGAACAGAAAATTATTGACCATCTGGTTGGAGCCTATCCTACAACCCGATGGTACCATTCAGCCTTCCCCTCGGGTCGATGCCATAAAAGAATTGCCCAACAGCCCGGTTAGGGACGACAGTACTCGTTATATCCTACCTCATTTTGAGGTGAACCAACGGGTAGCGTCAAGTTTTCAATGGATAACCCTACAACCGCGGACCAACCGAAAATTGATCATGCAGATCATTGACCTGGAACAACAGATCGAGAAACTGAACATGACCAAGCTAGGTGAAGCCTCCAGTCTTTACGATTCTGTCGCGGTGTTAAGTGGCAAGAAAAGTTCCGTGGTCCAAGATGTGGCCATCGGTATTGAATTGGCCAAACGCCCGCTTGAAAAACGATTGAACAGGGTCTACGTCATGGAATTATTGGTGAGGGAACTAGAGGAAAGAGGAGTTACCGCATCCTTTGTCATGCAGGTACAGACTTCCAAGAATTCCCCATTGGTCTTCAGTGAGGTTTACCAGATCAATAATGAACCCATGGAATTTTCCGAGGACCATAAAGATTATGCGGTCAAATTATTCCAGGGCGATGAAGGAAAACCTCCCGGCGAACTCCGCATTTTCTTCCCGAACAAAAAAAGCATTATCACCAGCAATATGGGCTATTGGTTGTTTCCAATCCTGGCTTTATTAGCGCTGTTGATCGGGTGTTTTGCCTATACCTTGATGATTATCTTCCGTCAGAAAAAAATGTCGGAGATGAAAACGGATTTCATCAATAACATGACCCATGAGTTCAAGACGCCAGTCGCTACCATCATGATCGCAAGTGAATCCCTGCGTGACCCTGAGATTTCCGCCGATGGAAAACGGGTCAATAAACTCGCTAACATCATCTACGATGAGAATGTACGATTGGGATCACATATTGAAAGGGTATTGAACATCGCGCGATTGGAAAAAGAAAATTTGAAGATTGAACGGGTCAATGTACAGATCAACACCTTGGCCAGCGCCGTATTGGAAAGTATGAAACTCCAATTGGAAAAAGCCAACGGGAATCTGACGGTTCAGTTGGATGCTGCAGAAGATGTGGTGATCGGTGATGAACTACACTTATCGAATGTCATGTACAACCTGGTAGACAATGCCATTAAATATAGTAAAGACAGTCCGGACATAACTTTTAAAACTTACAACAAAGGAAAGAACATCATTATTTCCGTAAGCGACAAAGGTATTGGGATGACAAAAGACCAAGCAGAGAAGATTTTTGACCAGTTTTACCGCATTCCAACTGGTAATATCCATAATGTGAAAGGGTTTGGGCTAGGTTTGAGTTATGTTAATGACATCGTCAAACGCCTAAATGGAAGAATCGCAGTTAAGAGTGAAAAAGATAAAGGCACACAATTTGAAGTAACCCTTCCTTTGAAGAGTGCTTCACGCGAAGTGGCTTAACATAATAGCTTGAAATTTATGAACCAAAAAATATTATTAGCAGAAGACGACCCAAATTTGGGGGAACTCTTGAAAGATTATTTAGAATTGAAAGGCAAGTTCGAAGTCGTATTATGTGTTGATGGTCAAGAGGCCATGGATGCATTCCGAAAGGACGAGTTCGACCTTTGCATCCTCGATGTGATGATGCCTAAAAAAGATGGCTTCTCCCTTGGAAAGGACATCCGAAAGATTGATCAAACTGTTCCCATCATTTATGCCACAGCAAAAGGGATGATGGAAGATAAAACCCAGGCATTCGAGCTTGGAGGTGATGATTACATCACCAAACCTTTTCGTGTCGAAGAACTATTATTAAGGATCAATGCGTTATTGAAACGCGCATCCAAGGATAAGGAAGAAGAGGTTTCCGACAAGTTTGAGATCGGCGATTATTTCTTTGATTATACGAGTCAGATCATTTCCTACAAAGGTCAACAGCAGAAATTATCCACCAAAGAAGCTGAACTGCTTCGCTTGCTTTGCCTGAAGAAAAATGATGTACTGACCCGTGAGGAAGCCCTGATAAAAATATGGCACGATGATAATTACTTCACCGGAAGGAGTATGGATGTTTTCTTGAGTAAACTAAGAAAATACCTGAAAGAAGATCCGAATGTGGAGATCGTCAATGTGCATGGAAAAGGATATAAACTATTGGTCAGCTAAAACCAAAAAACCGCTAATTTCAAATGAGATTAGCGGTTTTTTTATTCTAATGCACTTATAATTATTAGAATATCTTCTTTAACTCTTCCTGTAATCTTGCCGTCGGAAGACCGATCACATTTTCATACGAACCTTCGATCTTTGCGATCCCTATCCTACCGATCCATTCTTGGATGCCATAGGAACCAGCCTTGTCTAAAGGCTTATATTTCTCTACATAATAGCTGATCTCCTCCTCACTTAAATCGGAAAACCAAACCTTGGTTTCTTCCACAAATGAATATTGATAATCCTTATAGGAAAGAGCTACTGCCGTATAGACATAATGCAGGTTATTGGCCAATTGCCTGATAACGGCTTTTGCTTCCTCTAGATCGCTTGGTTTTCCCAAGACCTTCCCATCGGAATCCAGCACAATCGTATCCGCGCAGATCAGCAACTTATCAAAATAGGAGTCGTCACTAAATGCTGCTAATTTTTCTTTGGCGATCAGCTTCACCACTTCCAAAGGGCTTAGATTCGGATCTACTGTTTCATCAGTCTCCCGAACTTCTATCTCAAAGTCCAAGTCCATACTCGCCAGCAACTCCTTCCGCCGTGGTGATTTTGATCCTAGCACGATGTCGACGGATCTTAATTTTTCCTGTAAAATCATCAGATACTTTTAATGGTCGTTTCCACACTCCATTTCCCTTGCAGTTTCATGGTTTTTTCCAGGATATCGCGAACAGCTCCCCTACCTCCGGCGAATGGTGACATATAATGGCAGATCTCTTTGATTTCCTCCACAGCATCTGAAGGACAACAGGCAAAACCTACCGCTTGCATGACCTCATAATCCGGAAGGTCATCACCCATATACAGGAGGTTTTCCTTTTCCAAGCTATATTTCCCCATTAATTCCTTCAATAGAGTCAATTTATCTGCTACCCCCATATGCACCTCGTTTATTCCCAGTCCTTCCATTCGGGATTGAACCCCTTTGGAACGACCTCCTGAAATAACCCAGATGGGAAGACCCCGTTTGATGGCCAATTGCATAGCATAACCATCCTTTACATAAAAAGTCCGTAATTGATGCCCTTCTTCAGAGACCTGGAGAGATCCATCAGTCATTACTCCATCCACATCGAGTACAACTGCTTTAATTGATAATAGCTTTTGGAAGATCATAACATTTCTTTGCCCCAAATTTAAGCAATCTTTTTGGCAGCAAAGTGCAGGAAATTAATCTAAAAAAGACATTGTTTTATCAGTTACAACACATAAATCAGAGAATTGTCAGATTATAGTTGCAACTGCAACTTTTTATGGCAATTCTCTTGATTTTATAATTTTCTGATGTACCTTTGTACTATAATTCAACGCATAAGAAAGGATAAAAAATCCAATGCAGCGAATTTTTAACATTGTCTTTTCATAATTTAGGTTTATAATTGGTTAGTATCAAACCCTGGCGCCCATCGTCAGGGTTTTTTCTTATTTCTTTTCCGGACCGTTAGGCTTTGAAATAGATGTTCTCATATCGGTATCCGCTTGGATATTCTGCATTTTATAATAATCCATAATACCCAGATTACCATTTCTAAATGCTTCCGCCATGGCCATAGGCACTTGTGACTCTGCTTCGATAACCTTGGCTTTTGCTTCTTGAGCCTTCGCGCGCATTTCCTGTTCCGTAGCCACAGCCATTGCCCTACGTTCTTCTGCCCTTGCATTGGCTACTTTCAGATCCGCTTCGGCCTGATCCGTCTGCAATTTCGCCCCTACGTTTTCACCAATATCGATATCCGCAATATCAATCGATAAGATTTCAAAGGCGGTACCTGAATCCAGTCCTTTAGACAATACTGTTTTTGAAATGCGGTCTGGATTTTCCAACACTTCTTTATGGTTCAAGGAAGAACCAATGGTCGTTACGATCCCTTCTCCAACCCGAGCTAAAATGGTTTCCTCACCTGCACCACCAACCAATTGGTTAATGTTTGCACGTACGGTAACCCTGGCTTTAGCGATCAACTGAATACCATCCTTCGCCACAGCAGCTACCGGAGGCGTATTGATGACTTGGGGGTTTACAGACAACTGGACCGCATCAAATACGTCACGACCCGCTAAATCAATCGCGGTCGCTAATTTAAAATCCAAAGGAATATTTGCTTTATCCGCTGAAATCAAGGCCTTGATCACTTTATTGACATTTCCACCCGCAAGGTAATGGGTTTCTATCTCATTGGAGGAGATCTTCAAGCCGGCTTTTGTCGAAGTAATCATCGCATTGGTCACCAATGCCGGGCTTACTTTCCGTAGACGCATCAGCACCAGATTCAACAGACTAATTTTTACATTTGATAATTGTGCGGTAAACCACAAATTTAGGGGTAGCAGATAGAGTAAAACAAAAAATCCGATTACCGAACCTACAATAATTAAAACTAATTGTACAGGAGCTTCCATTTATATAAGATTAATAATTTCCAACGGTACTAAAGATAATAAAAAAGAGGAGAATATTTTTCGTTCAAAAGGCTTATTATTAATTTTTTAACCCATTAAAGTAAAAGTTTAAACAAAAATGTAGACTTTTGCAAGTGAACAAAACAGCATATCCCCTATTAGAACATGAACAAACTCAGCTTCTTAAGATGGCAATTTATTGCTAGTATTATTATAGCATATGTCATAATCATCTTCTCTTTTTGGTATTTTCTGGCAAGCCAGAGCAGATACAGCGATACGGTAAATAACTATATGGCCTTGTCCCAAGAGAAGTTCAATGCCATCCAGGATTGGGAAGTCAATATCCAGAAATTCTCAAAATATAAAAACCTTGAAAAAAACACCGATCCTCTTGTTGAGGATCAATTGAGGAATGCCATTCAAAAAAGCCTATTGGTTTTGGATACACCGAACGAATTGATAGATCGAAAATTGGATGCCACACAGGATGCTCGAGCCTTATCGCAAGAGCTTTTTGCCCTCAATAACATTAATGCTTCGAACATCCAGGCCGATATGCTATTGAAAATTGCCGATCAGCAGGCAAGGATTGTAGAAACAAGCAATAAATTGACCAATGAGATCATCGAGTTTCGGAAAGAAAAAATCAAGAAACGTAATGATGAATTGACTACCTCCAGGTATATCACCATCATTCTGGGTCTATTTTCGTTGATCGTGGTGCTTTTTGTGGTGGTACAAACCATGCGTATCTTAGCTCACCTGCGAAAAACGGGTAATAAGGAAAGGGAACTGAACCAGAACCTGTTAAAAACAGCCGAACAATTGGAAGACGTGAACTGGGTACTTCAGAATTCTTCCAAAATCCATAACCAGATCAATGGCCTCCCAAGTGAAAAAGCCATTGCCCAAACCGCCCTCAACGGTATGTCGGAAGTCCTTGATTTCTTTGCAGCCGCGTTCTATGTCCGGAAAACTGATTCCTATGAGTTTATCTTAAAAAGCTCGATCGGTTTACATAACAAGGAAACCATTCAAAACTTTATCCTGGATGAGGGCATCCTGGGCGCAGTGGCAGCCAACAAGAAACATCAGATCATCCCGGTTCAAGATATCTCTAAAACCAATATCCAAACTGGGACCATCAAGAACATGGATGCAGATGCTATCTTGTTTCCTATCGTATATGAGGATTATTGTATAGGTATTATAGAAATTATAGGCTCTTTCCCTAAAAACAGAGTGGAGAGCATCCTTAATTACCTGACCCGTACGTCAAGATCCATCGGTTCTGCCCTTCAATCACGCCAGAACCATGCCTTAGTCGAAGAGCTGCTTTCGGAAACCCAAAGACAGACCGAAGAACTGGAGGCACAGCAAGAAGAACTCCGTATTACCAATGAAGAGCTGGTCTATAAAACCAATCTTTTAGAAGCCTCGGAAGAGGAACTCCGCGTACAGCAGGAAGAACTTTCCCAAGCGAACAAGGAACTAAATGTTAAAGCCGCAGAATTGGAAAGAAGGAACCTGGAGTTGAATGAAGCTCACAATATTGTGGAACAGAAGATCGTGGAAGTGGAATTGGCCAGTAAGTACAAATCTGAATTCATGGCCAACATGAGCCACGAACTGCGGACACCTTTGAACAGTATACTCATCCTGGCGAAACTCCTTCAGGATAATAAACTAGAAAACTTGAATACCGAACAGGTGAAATATGCCTCGGTGATCCATAATGCCGGCTCTGATCTTCTACAGCTGATCAATGAATTGCTTGACCTGGCGAAGATAGAATCCGGTAAAGTGGAGATGCAGAAAGATCTGATCCGCATCCAGGATTTCAGCAGCAATATGGAATCCCTGTTCAAGGAATTGGCAAAAGAAAAATCCATCAACTTCCAGATAGACATTGAACAAGCACCTAAACAGTTTGTTACCGATGAATACAGATTGGAACAGGTCCTTAAAAATTTCCTTTCTAATGCTTTCAAATTCACGGAAAAATCAGGAAGCATTACCCTAAAAATCTTCCAACAAAGTGGAAACGTCCAGTTCGCTGTAAAGGATTCCGGTATAGGTATATCACCAGAAAAACAATCCCTCATATTTGAAGCTTTCCGACAAGAGGACGGCTCCACCAGTAGAAAATATGGAGGAACCGGTCTTGGCCTGTCCATTTCCAGAGAAATCTCTTCCCTACTTAATGGGAGGATCACTCTCGAGAGTGAGATTGGACATGGTAGTACCTTTAGTCTGATCATCCCTTACATACCGGAGATCAATAAAGAAGAAATGCCTGCTCCTACAAAAGAAGACAGCAAAGAAAGCTCTAGCCAGGAAACAAAAGCAACAGCGAAGCAAGAGAATATTCGCCAAGGATCGGAGGATGCAAAGATGGAACTTCCAAAAAACCGTCAAACAAAGAGCATCCTGATCATTGAGGATGACATCAATTTTGCGGATATATTAAAAAGCTTTTCAGAAGAATATGGCTTCGACACCTTGAATGCGTATGACGGTGTTGCCGGAATTCAAATGGCCAAGCAGAAACAGCCTGATGCCATCATTTTGGATGTCATGTTACCTTTGGCAGATGGATGGGAAGTACTAAAAACCTTGAAGAACGATAAAACCACCAAGCATATCCCGATCCACATGATGTCGGCAGCGAATTTCGATAAGAAAGACTTCCTGGAATCTGGAGCCATTGGGTTTATGCCAAAACCGGTGAACGAGGAAAGTATAGCCTTGGCATTTGAAACCATCCATCTAAATATCAATAAGGAACTTAAAAAGATCCTGTTGATCGAAGACCAGGAATTCCAGAGCGACCTGATCAAAAAGGCATTTGCTGAACAAAACATCAATGTGATCCAAGCCTTTACGATCGAATCCGGCATGAAAAAACTGGAAGAGGAAGAGAACCTGGATTGCATCATCTTGGATGTTAAACTACCAGATGGTAGTGGTCTGGAAATGCTGGATCGAATCAAATCAAATCCGAAGTACGAGAAATTACCGGTGATCATCAATACGGCATACGACCTGAGTGCAGAACAAACGGAGAAGATCCTTAGGCATACCCAATCGATGGTGTTGAAATCCAGTAAATCAAACAATAGATTGATTGATGAGGTTAACCTGTTTCTGAATAAACTATCGACACCAGCCTACAATCCGATTAAGAACCCCGAAAAACTGGTATCATCAGAATCTTATGGAACAAGTGTATTGGAAAACAAGACGGTTCTCATTGCGGATGATGATATGCGGAATGTTTTCGCTTTGACCTCTTCGCTACAACAGTACAAGATGAAGATTGAAATAGCGAACAACGGCCTGGAGGCCGTGCAGGCGGTAGAGAATCCAGATAAGCAGATTGATATTGTCCTGATGGACATTATGATGCCGGAAATGGACGGTTATGAGGCCATTCAGGAAATAAGAAAAAATAAAAAACACAATAATTTACCCATTATTGCAGTTACTGCTAAAGCGATGAAAGGTGATCGAGAAAAATCGATTGAATTGGGGGCGAATGATTATGTGAGTAAACCGATCGATTTGGATCGTTTGGTATCATTGATGCAAGTATGGCTGAGTTAAGGAACTCTTATGACATCAGTTTTCCGGAGATTGAGGAGCTGATTTTCTTATTGAAAAATGTATCCGATTTCGATCTGTCGGGATACACCCGTTCTTCCCTCAAAAGGAGGATACAACGGATCATGAACCTGGAAGCCCTGGATTTTGTGGACCTCAAAAATGCGGTCATCAACATTCCCGGGTTTCAACAATTCTTCATCCAGGAAGTCACGGTCAATGTGACGGAAATGTTCCGAGACCCTGGCTTCTTCAACAGATTAGCCTCAGAGATCCTGCCCTACCTGCAGACATTTCCGCGTATCAAAATCTGGAGCGCTGGCTGTTCAACCGGAGAGGAAGTCTACTCCTTGGCCATCTTATTAAAAGAAAACAACCTTTATGATCGCTCGTTCATTTATGGAACAGACATCAATAGCAAGGTATTGGACGTCGCCAAAAAAGGCATTTACCCCTTGAAGAAATTCAAGGAATATTCGGACAATTTCAATGCGTATAACTCGAAAGAAAGCCTTTCCAATTATTATACCGCACGCTACGATGCCGCGATCATCAACCATGACCTTCGCAAGAACATCCTTTTCTCAACCCATAACCTGGCAAGTGATCAGGTGTTCAATGAATTTCAACTGATCACCTGCAGGAACGTGTTGATCTATTTTGATCTGAAACTCCAGGAAAAAGTGATCAACCTGTTCTACGAATCATTGGCTTTATTTGGCTTCCTGTGTCTCGGCACCAAGGAAACCATCCTTCGCCATCCGGTGATGGAGAATTTTAAAGTGGTCGACAAGGAATTTAACATTTATCAAAAGATCAAGTAAGATGGAATCATTCGCCAATCATATCATTGTCATTGGGGGATCCGCAGGAGCCTATGAGCTGATCGTGGACATACTTGACCATCTTCCAGCCACGTTTGCCGCGGCCATTGTCATCGTGTTGCATAGAAATTCCAAATACGAAACAAAGATCGAATCGAGCTTGTCCAAGCGATTGAACAGGGAGGTGATTTCGATAAAAGATAAATATCCGATACTGGCAAACTGCATTTATTTTGCACCCCCAGGTTATCATACCCTGGTAGAACCGGATCATTATTTTTCATTGGATGTTTCGGAACCTGTGCAGTTCTCCAGGCCTTCCATTGATGTTTTCTTTGAATCCGTAGCAGAGGTCTATGGACCAAAGGCCATTGGATTTTTGTTG
The DNA here is from genome assembly GCF_002734245.1 of Sphingobacterium sp. 1.A.4. NCBI lineage: Bacteria > Pseudomonadati > Bacteroidota > Sphingobacteriia > Sphingobacteriales > Sphingobacteriaceae > Sphingobacterium > Sphingobacterium sp. 1.A.4. The sequence goes on along the minus strand of NZ_PEAZ01000064.1, from coordinate 22,317 downwards.
TCCGGGGCTAACAATGACGGCGCAAATGGATTCAAGGCTTTGCTGGATGCCGGAGCAACCTGTTATGTCCAGGACCCTTCAGAGGCAGTCATAGACACCATGCCCAAAGGTGGCATCGCCAGTTCCGAAAATGTAAAAGTATTATCAAACGAAGAAATAGTAAACTATTTTAATTCAATTTCATCATAAAGACATGAAACCAATCAACATTTTGATATTAGACGATAAAGAAGAAAATATCATTAGCTTACATGCGTTATTGCAGGATGTTGAACATGTAAATATCATCAGTTCCACCGACCCCAACGAGGCGCTCAAAATCTGTTGGAAGGATGATATTTCCATTGCACTAGTGGATGTTCAGATGCCTGAGATCAATGGTTTTGAATTTGTCTCCTTATTGAAATCGAACCCCAAGACGAGCCATATTATGGCCATCATGGTCACAGCGATTTCCAAGGAGGATAAATACCTGCTGAAAGGATTGGAAAGTGGCGCGGTAGATTACCTCTACAAGCCTTTGAATCCGGAAATAACCATTGCAAAAGTAAAATCCTTTGTTCAACAGATCCTGATCCAACAGGAACTGAAACTGAAGAACAAAGAATTGGAAGAGTCCAGGATTGAATTGCTGAAAACAAAAGAAGAAGCGGTTCAGGCAAGAAAATCAAAGGAGATCTTTTTGGCCAATATGAGTCATGAAATCCGAACGCCCATCAATGGCATCATGGGGATCATGCACATGTTCAAGAGTTCGGAATTAACGGCTGAACAACGCGATTGGTTGAAAAGGTTGGACAATGCCTCCCAATCGCTCCTACTCATCATCAACGATATCTTAGACCTTTCCAAGATCGATTCCGGCATGCTGAAGATTGAATTCGAAGATTTCAGTCTAACCAAGATGATCGAGGATATAGATCGCATTTTCAAGATCAAGGCGAACCATAAACACCTGGATTTTTCTATTGTTGCCGATGAAAAAATACCCCAATTCATTCGCTATGACTCTTTACGATTGCAACAGATCATCAGCAATTTTATTTCGAACAGTCTGAAGTTTACGGAAAAAGGAAAGATCGAATTGAGGGTTCAAGTTCAAGAGCAGAAAAACCAGAACTACCGATTACGGTTTACCGTAGCAGATACCGGAATCGGTATCAAAGAGGATTCGGTCGATAAGATCTTTATGGCCTTCGAGCAGGCAGACGATGGAATCACCAAAAAATTCGGTGGGACTGGTTTAGGCTTGGCGATTGTAAAACGCTTGGCAAACCTGCTGAACGGAAACATAGGCGCAAGCAGTGTTTATGGTGAAGGCTCGGAATTTCATTTCGAAGGCTGGTTTGAAGCTTCCAACCATAAAATTGAAGATAGTAGCAAGGATGTTCCTACTTATAACAGTTTTCCGAAATTCGACAACCTGAAGGTATTGGTGGCGGAAGATAATGAGCTGAACAGTTTTATGTTGGCGCATATGCTGAGGAGCTGGAACTGTGAGGTGGATATCGTGAAAAACGGACAATTGGCCGTTGAAAAAGTGGAACAACAGCATTTTGACCTGATTCTTATGGATACGCACATGCCGATCATGAGCGGCTTTGAGGCGATCAAAGAAATCAAGAACCACCGCATCCCTGAGAAACACGGAATCTCGATCATTACGATCTCCGCTTCCGTACTCGAACATGAACAGGCAGCCGCTTTCAGGGCCGGTGCTGATGGCGTGATCGGCAAACCTTTTGACCCCATTGAGTTGTATCAAAAAATTATCGCCGTGACCACCAAAAATAAAAACATGAATATGACACCCTAAAAAGGGTTTAGCTCTTTAAAATGAATTATTAATAGTAAATTCGTATAAAATATATAACAATTAGCTATGAAGAAATTATTTTTTGTTCCTGCTTTAGCGTTAGCGATGGGATTGGCATCATGTGCTGGGAACAGTGAGAAAAAAGAAGACAACACAGCTTCAACCGAAACCTCAACTACAACTGAAGCTACTCCTGCAGAAACTACCGTTCCTGGAATTGAAAACGTAACACTTTCCAATCAATGGACCGTAGAAGGTAATGACCAAATGCAATTCAATATCAATTTGATTCGTGTTAAAGCTGGTGAGCCAGTAGAATTGACCTTGAAAAATGTAGGTTCTCAACCAAAAGAGGCTATGGGCCATAACTTGGTGATCTTGAAACCAGGCGTAGATGTAACTACTTTCGGAGGCGAAGCTTCACAGGCTGCGGATAGTGAATATATCCCTAAATCTGCGTTATCTTCCATCGTGGCACACACGAAATTATTAGGACCAGGCGAACAAGATAAAATCACCGTTACCCTTGAGAAAGGTGTATACGATTATATCTGTAGTTTCCCAGGCCACTTCGGTATCATGAAAGGTAAAATCGTAGCGGAATAATCGCAGAACCTTTTCAAAAAAAACAAGCAGAAGGGAGTCTTTGATAAAAAGGCTCCCTTCTTGTATTATATGCATACGTTTGAGCTTCAATTTATTAAAATTGCTTCGCTTAATAGACATTTAAATATTAAATTTGCAGGATAATCAAACACATATTCTATGCAATACGACGTAATCGTAATCGGTAGTGGTCCTGGTGGTTATGTTGCCGCTATCCGTTGTGCACAATTAGGCTTAAAAACAGCCGTAATTGAAAAATACAGCACTTTTGGTGGTACTTGTCTAAATGTTGGCTGTATTCCTTCGAAAGCCTTGTTAGACTCTTCAGAACATTATCACAATGCCGCTCATAATTTTGAACAACATGGTATCAGCTTGAGCAACCTGAAGTTGGATATCAAAAAAATGATCGATCGTAAGAACGATGTTATTGCTCAAAATACTGCAGGTATTACCTACCTATTCAAGAAAAACAAAATCGACAGCTTCCAAGGTGTGGGATCATTTGTTGACAAGAACACGATCAAAATCACGAAAGAAGATGGTTCAACCGAAGAAATAAAAGGAAAGAACATCATTATTGCAACAGGTTCTAAACCTACGGCATTACCTTTCCTTCCTGTTGACAAAAAACGTATCATCACGTCTACAGAAGCCTTGAACCTTACCGAAGTTCCTAAAAACCTGATCGTGATCGGTGGTGGAGTAATCGGTTTGGAATTAGGTTCGGTATATGCCCGTTTAGGTTCAAAAGTAACTGTTGTGGAATATGCAAAATCGATCATCGCTACGATGGATGCTGGTTTAGGAAAAGAACTTCAACGTGTATTGAAGAAAAACCTAGGCATGGAATTCCTATTGGGACATAAAGTTTCTGGCGCTAGCGTTAAAGGTAAAAAAGTAACGGTTACTGCTGAAGATGCCAAAGGACAGAACGTAGTGATCGAAGGTGATTACTGTATCGTTGCGGTTGGTAGAACAGCTTACACGGCTGGTCTAGGATTGGAAAACATCGGCATCACTCCGGAAGAACGCGGAAACAAAATCCCGGTTAATGAGCATTTGGAAACTTCAGTGGAAGGTGTTTATGCGATCGGTGATGTGGTTAAAGGAGCTATGCTGGCTCATAAGGCAGAAGATGAAGGTATCTATGTGGCTGAACGCATCGTTGGTCAGAAACCACATATCGATTATAACCTGATCCCAGGTGTTGTTTACACATGGCCTGAGGTAGCATCTGTTGGTAAAACCGAAGAGCAATTAAAAGAAGAAGGTAAAAAATACAAAGCAGGAAGCTTCTCTTTCAAAGCTTCTGGACGTGCGAAAGCTTCTGGTGATACCGATGGTTTCATCAAAGTTTTGGCTGATGCGGATACTGATGAGGTATTAGGTGTTCACATGATCGGCCCTCGTGCGGCAGATATGATCGCTGAAGCAGTCGTAGCAATGGAGTACCGTGCATCTGCAGAAGATATCGGTAGAATCTGTCATGCCCACCCTACTTTTACAGAGGCCTTGAAAGAAGCCGCATTAGCAGCTACTTCCAACAGAGCGATCCACGCTTAAGCAGTTAAGATTCAAAATTTATAACATTTATATTGCCCCCAAAGGTTATGCTTTTGGGGGCTTTTTTTACCTATTTGGTTCGGAGTGAAAGTAGAGTGTAAGTGAGGTGTAAGTGAGGTGTAAGTGCCTTTATGAACTTAAATATTACTTTCAGTATGCTAAAACCGTAGATTTATCTCGAATCAAGTGTTTAAGAAAGAATATGTATATTAACCTGTAAATTTAAGACCAGTCAAACATGAACTTTTATACCAGAAAATGGGTCAAACCAGAAGACTTAAACCCCAATGGATCCTTATTTGGAGGGACATTATTAAGATGGATCGATGAGGAGGCGGTGATCTACGCCATTGTACAATTGGGCAACCCCCATGTGGTCACGAAATACATTTCGGAGATCAATTTTGAGAGTGCTGCCAAACAGGGCGATATCATCGAATTGGGTATCGAAGCGACCAATTTCGGACGGACCTCATTGACCATGCGCTGTGTGGTAAGAAATAAAATAAGTAGGATGACCATTCTTTCCATCGATAGGCTCGTATTTGTGAACCTGGATAAAGACGGCAATCCTACTCCGCATGGAAAAACAGAAATCACGTATGCCTATATGGGCATTGAAAGTGATGAAAAGAAAAGGGATTAGAAAATCTTAAGCAGCCTTCTGAACCGCAATTTCTTTTTTAAGATCCTTTTCTACCCAGAAGGAGATGATCGGAATCAAACTCAGGACAAAATACTTCACGACACGTGAAAATTTCCAATTGTAGGTCTGCCAACAGGCCAGCAATAGGATCACGAATAGGACCACTAGAAAACCGTGGATAGAACCTGCGACACGAACCGCTTCGGGGATTCCGGCAAAATACTTCAGGGGCATCGCAACAAAGAAAAGGATAATGGTAGAGATTGCTTCCCAAAGAGCAACCTGTTGAAAGATACGTAACATATAAATTTCTATTAGTCAGCGCAAAGAAAGGCAAAAGGAGATTCTAAACGAAATCCTAGGGAAAGGATTGACTGCGAAATGACATATAAATAAAAAAATGCGTACTTTTGAGAATTGTATTTGCAAACATAACGACAATTAATATTTATGAATTACGACATTATTGTTATTGGTAGTGGACCGGGCGGTTATGTAGCTGCCATCAGAGCCTCTCAATTGGGTTTCAAAACAGCCATTATCGAGCGTGACGCATTAGGTGGAATCTGTCTTAACTGGGGCTGTATTCCTACAAAAGCATTGTTAAAAAGTGCTCAGGTATTCGAATACTTGAACCATGCTGAAGAATATGGTATTAAGGTAAATGGCGGAGAAGCCGATTTCGGTGCCATCGTAAAAAGAAGTCGTGGTGTAGCAGACGGCATGAGTAAAGGGATCCAGTTCTTGATGAAAAAGAACAAGATCGATGTGATCATGGGTACTGCAAAAATTAAAAAAGGCGGAAAGATTGAAGTTAAGGCTGCGGATGGTTCTACCAAGGAATACACTGCAAAACATACGATCTTAGCAACAGGTGCTCGTTCTAGAGAGTTACCTAATCTTCCGCAGGATGGAAAGAAAATCATAGGTTACCGTCAAGCGATGAACCTACCACAACAGCCAAAATCTATGGTGGTTGTAGGTTCGGGTGCTATCGGTGTTGAATTTGCCTATTTCTATAATGCGATCGGTACGAAAGTGACCATCGTGGAATTCATGGACCGTATTGTTCCTGTGGAAGATGAGGAAGTATCCAAACAATTGGAAAAATCCTTGAAAAAAGCGGGTATCAACATCCTAACCAAATCAGAAGTTCAGTCGGTAGATACCAAAGGTGATCTATGCAAAGTGAACATCAAATCGGATAAAGGTACGGAGGTTATCGAAGCGGAGATTGTTCTTTCTGCAGTTGGTATCACGCCAAATATTGAGAACCTAGGATTAGAAGAAGTTGGTGTTAAAACCGATAAAGGCCGCGTGGTAGTGGATGATTTCTACAAAACCAATATCGATGGTGTTTATGCGATCGGTGATATCGTGAAAGGTCAAGCTTTGGCGCATGTGGCTTCTGCAGAAGGTATCACTTGTGTAGAGAAAATCAAAGGTATGCATGTAGATCCAATCGATTACAACAATATCCCTGGATGTACGTACTGTTCTCCAGAGATTGCTTCTGTAGGATTTACTGAAAAAGCAGCGAAAGAAGCTGGATATGATATCAAAGTGGGTAAATTCCCATTCTCGGCATCGGGTAAGGCTTCGGCTGCTGGTGCAAAAGATGGTTTCGTGAAAGTGATCTTCGATGCTAAATATGGTGAGTTCTTAGGAGCACATTTGATCGGTGCCAATGTGACGGAAATGATCGCGGAAGTGGTTGTTGCGCGTAAATTGGAAAGCACAGGTCATGAGGTGCTGAAAGCAGTTCACCCTCACCCTACCATGAGTGAAGCTATCATGGAAGCCGTAGCGGATGCTTATGGCGAAGTGATACATTTGTAGTTAGATTATAGATGATAGATATTAGACATTAGAAGTATGTCGGATAGCAGGGGCTGTCTAAAAAAGATGTCTTAAAGAAATAACCCCGTCATTAAAAAATGGCGGGGTTTTTTATGGCAAACATAAAATTCAAAGTGCTTCTATCCAATAGTCCGAGTCTTTGACTCAAACAAAAAACGCTGTAGCCAGTGGAATCGGAGAGGAATCTCGTAATTGATCCAAGACCAATTAGAACAAACTATGAAATGGAAATTTATTTTTGTAACCCTAGCAATCGTCGTCATCATTGTAAACTTACCAATAATCAACAAGAACATTTTATTGATGATAGATGGAAATGATCCTTTTAGATATTCTAATTCGAATGCATCCTTTACACGAGAGGAGTCATTTGAATTTAAGGATCCTTATTTGACTAACTGGTCAATAAATCGTTTCATAGAAGAAACAAATCCTTCCGATGCAGACAAACAAGTCTTTCGTCTTTATAAAATCAATCCCTTATGTTTTTGGAGATGGTCTTACTATATTTCTATTAGCAGGAATTATAAGTATAAATCTTGGGACGATATAGGACTAAATCGAGTTCCATACGACCCGGAGAATATGTGGCAGGATTTTTAAAAGAAGTTATTTAAAAAAATCCGTGTTTTAAAGGAGAGGAAATGAAAAGTCAATAGAGGTGTCTAAAAAGTCACCTTCTTTTTCTATTATTTGGGATGTTATTAAAAATAATTTTTTTGTAAATTTTGGATAATAACATCTGTTTTATTATCCATTCCTAATATTGCAAATATCCTTTTCCAATGAAACTTGATCGATACAACTATTATACGCCCCAGTGTTGATAACGGATATGTGCCTTCCACCAATCTAAATAATAATATGAATTTTGAAATTGCTTATAGTTATTTGAATATTTTAAACCTGAGTGCCAAACAAGGATTAAACCTGTACGAAAATAAGCAGTCAAATAGGCAAAAAAACCATGATATTAACAACAATTTTCAGCATTTATGGGTGAACCTATATATTATGAACTACGTTCATACAAGCTTAAAAATCAAATTATTGACTATACCATACATTTTAACAATTAAGTTATGATCAAAACAAAAATCTCACCTTACCTTCTTTCTGTAAGCCTTTTACTTGTTGGATTTCTATCATCTTGTATTAGCACTAATCTGGCATATATGAAGAATCAAAATATGAACAAGCTCTCATTGGGCATGAACATTGAACAAGTTTCGGATCTATTAGGCAAAAAGTATGTTATTTCTAAAAAAGAAATTGTCAACCAAGACACGCTTGAAATAATATCATATAGAGGATTCCCAAATGATGAAGAAGTTTATTTATTTACGTTCAAAAATAATAAGTTAGAAAAATGGGAAAGAGAATTTATACCTAAATACAGAGTTATAGAACAAAAGTGATAACACTTTCTAGGTACAGATTTTTCATATAATAATTGATGTAGCGCCAAACCCATTCATGACGTTATTATTCAAAAACCAATAATTATGAAATCAATTTATTATTTCGCTATCCTTTCTATGCTGTTCCTTTCATGCGACAAAAATGGAGACACATTAAAGAATGGGAACAAAGTAGAATTGACAAAAGATGGTGTAGTTTTCATTGATGAGCAGTCTGCATTTTTACCTCCAGGAGCCAAGGATGGTCCAAGGTTGGAATATAATACTTACCCGGAAGGTTATTTGGGAGAAAAAATAGACCACCTATTTTTTACTGCAAACTTGCATCAAAAGGGAAATAAAAATTCTGATGGATTTTCTGTTCTCATATATCTACCGATCACCGATGCTGTAGTTTTACATAAGAAGTATGAATTAAAGCCAATGAATGGGGTTGAGATTTTTGAGGAGGGTTCAGGTGCTGAATCCCCCACTTTTAAACATTTTCCATTAATTAGATACAAGGAAGATTATAAGACCGACTATTATGGAACTGGTCATATCACTTTTACAAATTTTGATGCTAGTGGCAATCCAAGCAGATCTAAAGGCGAAGGATTAATAGAATTTACTATTCCAAATAAGACAGGTGGATTGTCAATCATAAAAGGTAATTTCAAAATTAAGTAATTAAAAAATTAAGCAAATAACCCAAAATTTTCTTCACACAATACTCTACCATCTAACATCTAAAATCTATAATCTTCCTTCTTTCCAAACCTTCTCTGCCCAACGGCCAACGAACCAGAAGGAAACAGCGATCAAGAGAAAGAAAATAGTACGGTTGATGTTATCCCAGAGGTATTCCACGAAACGGGTGTATAGGTTCAGTATGAAGAATACAAAACCGATATCCCTGGCGGCATGGTCCTTAGTTTTCATGCCATAGATGGCCAAGGCGAGGGATAGACCGATACCCAATAATCCCCAATAAAAGATCTGGAACTGTCGTACCTTCAGCCATTGTTCATAGTCGCTGAAGTTCCCGAAGATGGAAAGCAACCACAGGGCGATCATGGTATACAAAAGACCTACCACAAAAGAGGTGGACTGAAAGTAAACCAACTTCTTGATGCGCGGTTGGATAAAGTAGGCGAAAGCTGTCAACAATATTCCGAAAATGGTAAACCGCAACGGATAATTCATTCCCCAGAATTTAAAGCCCCAATTGCTATGATAGGCCGTCTCAGTGGCGAACCATATCCCCAAAGCCACCAAGGTAAATACCCAGATCAACTTGGAACTCAGTTTTACCGAAAGGACGGCATAGATGACTATGGATAACAAAAATAGAATCGTATAGTGGTTTTCGGTACGGTCAAGGATCTGCCCGAGGAAACCGATACTGGCGGCGGTGGAAAAAGATCCGGCCAACATCATGGTCTCATTGGAAAAAGTCTTATCCGGATATTTCTTTTTATTCCGGAAGCCCCAGAGGTAGAACATCACCGCCAAGGCAGCAAAAAACAGACAGAACACCACATTCGGGGTGTCGTAGAACTGCTGCACCAAGGTCTCCAGGTAATTATCGGAAAACATGGAGACGACCGCCAGGATTAAGGACGCTAAAGCGATCCACATGGCATATCGCGCAAGTACGCCCCACTCAAAACCCTTATCATCCAAATTGCCTTTCAGCTCTGCCACTTTCTCTCCAGGCAACAAGGCCTGATCTTCCCAATGTTTAAGCGCATCTTCGATGATTTCCCGCTCATTCTTACTTACGTCCAGCTTCTTCAAAATATCAAATTTGTTAATTAAAGGTAATAAAAATCAGTAACTTTGCATTTGCAAAAATTAGTTTGATGGCCCAACAAAAAACAATTGATCTTGGTGACCAAAGTGAGGTAGAAGTATTTGGAGCTCGAGTTCATAATCTGAAAAACATAGACGTATCTTTTCCTAGAAACCAACTGGTAGTCGTAACTGGCTTAAGCGGAAGTGGAAAATCTTCCCTGGCATTTGACACGATCTATGCCGAAGGTCAGCGCCGGTACATGGAGACCTTCTCGGCCTATAGCCGCCAATTCCTTGGTGGTATGGAACGACCTGATGTGGACAAAATCTCGGGCCTGAGCCCCGTGATCTCCATCGAGCAGAAGACCACCTCCAAGAACCCGAGATCTACCGTTGGAACCATCACGGAAATCTACGATTTCCTGCGTCTGCTCTATGCCCGTATCGGGGAAGCTTTTTCCTACGTTTCCGGCAAGAAGATGGAACGCATGTCGGATGATGAGATCACCGATAGGATCCTAAAAGAATTTGAAGGCGAAGGGATCTATATCCTGGCGCCCGTGGTAAAAGGCCGTAAAGGGCATTACCGCGAACTATTCGAACAGATCCGCAAACAAGGCTATACCAAAGTGCGTGTGGATGGAGAGATCTTGGATATCGCACCTAAAATGCAGGTGGACCGCTATAAGATACACGATATCGAGATTGTGGTAGACCGCATTTTGGTGGAGGTCAATTCCAGGAAAAGATTGTTCGACAGCATCGGACAAGCTCTAAAAACCGCAAAAGGGATTATCAAGATTGCCAATAAGGAAAATAAGGAACAGTTCTTCAGTAGGTATTTGATGGACGCCGAATCGGGCATCTCCTACGATGAACCCCAACCGAATACCTTTTCCTTCAATTCCCCCTATGGCGCATGCCCGCGTTGCGATGGTTTGGGCTACATCTATGAAATCGATAAGAAGATCGTTATTCCGGATCGCAGCCTGAGTATACAAAAAGGGGCAATTGTTCCATTGGGACCTTCCAAAGAGTCCTGGACTTTTGCCGTATTAAAGGCCGTAGCTAAAAAATATGACTTCTCCTTAACAACAGCCATCGAAAAATTACAGGAAGATACGATCGATATGCTTCTCTTCGGTGCTGAAGAACCGGTGAACCTTACGGTATCCTATGGTTCATACGGTGCTAGGGAATATAATGTGCAGTTCCAGGGTATTTTCAAGATGCTGGAAGAAATGAGCGGGAAATACCAGGATGATAATCAATCCTTGGAGGAATTCAGAACCCAAGTAGTCTGTCCGGAATGCGAAGGCGCAAGATTAAAAAAAGAATCCCTGCATATCAAGGTAGATCAAAAGAATATTGCGGAATTGGCAGAAATGGATATTGTTGCCTTGTTCCATTGGTTCGATGGGATCGAAGAAAGACTTTCTGAGCGCCAGAATATCATTGCAACCGAGATCATCAAAGAAATCAAGACCCGTATCGGGTTCCTATTGGATGTAGGTCTGAATTATTTGACCTTGAACCGCAGCTCGAAAACCCTTTCCGGCGGGGAGGCCCAACGTATCCGTTTGGCCACCCAGATTGGTTCCCAATTGGTGAATGTACTTTATATCCTGGATGAGCCAAGTATTGGTCTCCATCAGCGCGATAATGAACGCTTGATCAATGCCCTGAAAAACCTTCGGGATATCGGCAATTCCGTTCTCGTTGTGGAGCATGATAAGGATATGATCATGCATGCCGATTATGTGATCGACATGGGCCCAGCAGCCGGTGTATTCGGTGGTAAGGTAGTGGCACAAGGAACGCCAAAGGAATTAATGAAGGCGCATACCCTAACCACGGATTACCTGAACGGTACAAAACAGATTCATTATAACAAAGAAAAACGCGCAGGAAATGGCCATACGCTTTCATTAAAAGGCGCTAAAGGGCATAACCTGAAGAATGTGAGCATCGATATCCCCTTGGGGAAATTGGTGCTGGTAACGGGTGTATCGGGTTCTGGTAAATCCAGCCTCATCACCAATACCCTATATCCGATTCTGAACCATCATTTCTTTAGGGCAAAAGCAAAACCGCTTCCCTACAGCAAGATCGAAGGCTTGGAACATGTGGATAAGGTGATCGAGATCGACCAATCACCGATTGGAAGAACGCCTCGATCCAACCCTTCCACCTATACCGGTGTATTTTCAGATATAAGAGCTTTATATGTACAGCTTCCGGAAGCAAAAATCCGCGGCTATAAACCCGGCAGATTCTCCTTCAATGTAAAAGGTGGGCGTTGCGAAACCTGCCAAGGAGCAGGTATGAAGATCATCGAGATGAATTTCTTGCCGGATGTTCAGGTTCCTTGTGAAACCTGTAATGGAAAGCGCTATAATCGAGAAACCTTAGAGGTGAGGTATAGAGGAAAGTCGATTTCTGATGTTCTGGATATGAGTATTGATGAAGCGGTGACTTTCTTTGAGAATATCCCTTCCATTTATCGGAAGATCAAGACCCTGCAGGATGTAGGATTAGGCTATATTACACTAGGGCAATCCTCTACCACCCTTTCCGGAGGGGAAGCACAACGGGTAAAACTAGCGACCGAACTTTCGAAAAAAGATACCGGAAAAACATTCTACATTTTGGATGAACCAACAACTGGATTACACTTTGAGGATGTCAATGTGTTGTTAGGGGTGATCAACAGGCTGGTGGACCGTGGAAATACCATGATGATCATTGAGCACAACATGGACATGATCAAAGCGGCCGATTGGGTGATCGATATGGGACCTGAAGGTGGCAAAGAAGGTGGCAAGGTATTGTTCCAAGGAACTCCGGAAGACCTGATCAAACACAAGAACAGCGAAACAGGAAGGTTCCTGAAGCTGGAAATGTAAGGGATCAATTGGGTCTTAGGTAAAAAATGCTGTCTGAAGATTATAGATCATCGATCAATACGGCTGTAATATGTTGCCTAAACCGTGTTCTTACGGGTTTATCATTTTTCAAGGCAGGCTTCCATTTAGGTGATTTTTTCATCACCCGGAGGGTTTCATCCACAAAGGCGGGACTAAGTTTATCTTTATTGATGACATCCACATCGCAGACCGATCCATCCTCACAGACGGTAAACTCCATGATGGCCGTTTGTTTAGCACCAAAATCGGCATATTGGGTACTATCCATCATTTCAATGGCATCCAGAAGATTGATGTTCTTGGTCAGGAACTGCTGCCAATTCCGCGAACCACCATTAAACTCCGGGATCCGATCCACATCCTTTACAATACTGGTATCCACTTTTGTCTGTTCTTGGGCAGTTGCAAAAGTAACGAGGAGAGCCAATATGGGGATAAAAAACAAGCGCATAATCATAGTATGATTATAAATATACAAAAAAACCAGCAATAAGCTGGTTTTGTTCTATTTAGGGAGTTGAATATCTTTCTTAAATCCACCGTTTTCATCGGTCAAAAAACTCATTGGCTGATCCGGATTTTTGATGATCTCAAACAGCGTGAATCCCCAAGGCTTCCAAAAGTTCTCCAGGACCTGTCCGTAGGTCTTCACCTGCCAATTATCAAAAATAGGCTTCATCGTCCAGTCGTTCAAAGGCATCGGCTCTACAAAAACCTTATCGGGAACTTCCATATACGTATATTCCGGAAGGCGGTTGAACAGATAGGCCGAATAGAAATACCGGGCACAGATTTCCTCGAATTGAATAGGATGCAAGGTTTCCCCTTTAATTTTTGCCAATGCTTCTTCATGATAGATGGCATGGGTGCCATTATCCTGTAAGGTAGCGATCAAACCAAAATCACCCATACGCAAGGAAAAGATCAAGGTATTGATCTCATCCCTATACATAAAGGTATTCTCCGGATTATCTACCGGAAACACTTCAATGGTAAAAGGGTTTTTATGTTCAAATTCCATGGGAACAATCAAGGACTGCAACATGGCATGCAGGTTCCGGAATTTTTGGACCAGCGCCTGGGAGAAGTTCATTTCTTCGCCCGAAAGTACGGCCTGTTTGATACCTGCCTGGATCTCATTGAACACAACGCCGTAAAGTATTTTTGAAATCCATTGGAACAATTCCAATTGGCTAAGGTCCTTCATAGCTTCATATCCGATCTCCGCAGCTTTTTGAACTTTATTCTCCAGTTGGGAAATGGTCTTCGAAACTTCTGCTGAGCAGGGCAGCTGCAATTGCTTATAGGTACGCATGCTTTCATCCAACATCTTGAAGGGTTGGTCTTCCAATTGGAAAGCCTGCATCATCCAGACCGGAAAAACCTGGATCCGCTCATCTGCAGAGCTAAGGGTTTTACCGGATAAAAAACAGGTGTTCGGGTCAAATTTAAAATCCAAGAACGGATTATACAGTTTTGTCGCCATAGGCAGCAAAGGTAAGGGAAATGATGTATACTAGTTCAAAAAATTCTTGATTGGGAAGGAAAGTTCGGCTGCTTTATTCCAGACCATGAAATGCCCGCCTCCTTTTATCCGGATGCTGTAATCCACATGTTGAATGGGAAGAAGATGGTCCTTATCGCCATGCAGGTGTAAGCAGTTCACCGGAACCTGTTTATTCTCCCAATGAACGATCTTATCGATGGCCCATTTCAGAAATTCCGGATCCGTATCCTGAATGATTTCCTTGAAAAATTCCTGATCTGCTTCGTCCTTGACACCAAAAAGCCAGGTCAGCACCTTCATGGATGCTTTACTGCTTGTGGCCTCGGGCAATAGTTTATGGAGGGAAAGCCATTTGGAAATACCCAATAGTTTGGGTAGTTCATCCTTTGTTTTGGCGGAAGAGATCAATACCGTTTTTTTGAAATCGTAATATTTTGCCAATTCAGAAACGCACATGCCGCCAAAGGAAAGCCCAAGGACGAGCGCTCCTTGTTTGGGGATCTGATAATGGTCGGCCAAACGAAACACATAACTTTCAAAAGCTTCGGAAGGTCGTGGCTTTAGCCAATCGACATAAACCACTTCAAAACCCGAAAGATCCAATTTGGCAAATACCCGACGGTCTGCCCCCAAACCAGAAAAGACATAGATTTTCTCCATATCCCTAAGGTAGTGAAAAGAGCTTGTATTATTTTGCTTACTAAGCGATATTTACTTTGAAGTTCTCGAACAGAAGAGCGGCGTCCTGCAGCTGTCCTTGTTGGTTTTTCACGCCTTTAAGCACCGATGTTTTTCCTTTTTCCAGGAGATTCTTCATTTCCTTTTCTTCCAGGAAAACACCGTTCAGCGTACGCCAGATCTTGAAATCACAACCTCGGGCATAATGATCGCATTGGGCAACTTTCTCAAACAGATGGATCTGACCATTGGCACATTTAGGGCATTTGATCTTCCCTTTCTGCAATGGTTTCAACTCTTCATGGGCAATGGCAATGCGCAGCTGCAATAATTCCTTGGTGATCTTCTCCGTATAGTCCTTGATATGTTTCATGAACACCTCATAGCTCACCTTATTCGCACGCATTTCCTCCAGTTTCTGTTCCCATTTTCCGGTCAAGGTTACTTTAGCAATAGAGCGATCCTTGACCAATTGGTAAACTGCCAACCCCTTTTCGGTAGGGATCAGTTTCTTTTTGTCCCTTTTGATGTAGTCCCGTTGGAACAGGGTTTCAATGGTGGCTGCGCGGGTAGCAGGAGTTCCCAAACCACAGTCTTTCATTGCCTGACGCATTTCCTCGTCCTCGATCTCTTTTCCGGAGGTTTCCATGGCCTTTAGCAGAGAAGCTTCTGTATGTATAGGCTTAGCCTTGGTAAAACGTTCAGAGAGTTCGATCTGTAATACTTCTAATATTTCTGCCGGTGAAAGTTTGGGTAATTGCGCGTTTTCATTATCCTGATCGTCGTTATTTTTATCATCTTCGGGGATTTCGACCTGATCAGCAGACAAGCGCCAGCCATACTGTCGGATTACGGTACCTTTAGCGATCAATTCGATGCCGGCCGCATCAATGTTTACCGTGGTGATATCCTTGATACAAACCTCCGAAAAACTCTCCACCATCCGCTTAGCGATCATGTTGTAGATATTTTGCTGATCCATTGGCATAGGAGCAGGTTTTTCATCCGTAACGAGCAGGGCATGGTGGTCGGTGACTTTCTTATCATCTACCGATCGTTTATTCAGCTTAGCTCCTATCAGGTTTTTACTGATCACAGCAATGCTTTCTGTCGCCGTATCGGCCAGGTGTTGAAATAATTCTTCGATCTTTTCAAACACATCCTCGCCAATGTAGCGGGATCCGGTACGCGGATAGGTGATGACCTTTTTTTCGTATAGTGTTTGGGCGATACTGAGCGTCTGATCGGCTGAATAACCATATTTCTTATTCGCATCCTGCTGAAGGGAGGTAAGATCGAACAATAAAGGCGGTTGCTCCTTCGTTTCCTTGGCCTCTACATGCGTTACTTGGGCGTCCATGCCCACCTGTAGCTTGGCTACGCTGGCTTCGGCATCCTCCTTCTTATCGATTTTCTGGCTAGTGGCTTTGAAGGAGATTCCATCTTTTTCAAAACCCGCCTGTATTTTGTAGAATGCGGTTGGTTTAAAATCTTTATTCTCCAGGTATCTGGCACAGATCATCGCTAGGGTCGGTGTTTGCACCCGCCCTAAGGATAATAGGCCTTTATTTCCTGCAGCCAAAGTAAGGGCTTGGGTGGCATTGATACCGATAAGCCAATCGGATTCTGACCGAGAACGGGCAGATTGGTAAAGGCTATCGTATTCGGAACCGTCCTTCAGGTTGGCAAAACCTTCTTTAATGGCCTTATCGGTCTGCGAAGAGATCCAAAGACGTTTGAATGGAATATTTGATCGAAGGTAATAGTAGATGTTCCGGAAGATCAGCTCCCCTTCTCGCCCCGCATCCGTCGCCACAATGATTTCTTCCGCTTGATCGATCAGCCATTTGATGGTGTTCAACTGTTTCAATGCTCCGGCATCATCCACCTGTTTCCCATCCTTACGGACCTTCTTCACTTCTAAGGCAAAGTTTTCAGGAATAATAGGCAGATTGGATACCGACCAATTGTGAAAACCATAAGCCTGCGGCGTACATAATTGAACCAAATGCCCAAATGCATAGGTAAAGGCATATCCATTTCCACTGATATATCCATCCTTAACTTCCTTTGCCCCCATAACCCGGGCCAAATCCCTCGCCACAGAGGGTTTCTCTGCTATCACAACGGTACGCATCTTTATCTTCTAATTAATAAAGTAATCTGTCTAAATACTAAATACAATCTACTAAATACTCAAATTAATCCAGCGAGGCAATCGATATCCCCTTGATCTTCCTATAAAGATCTACGGCATACACATCGGTCATCCCGGACACAAAATCCAATACGGATCGGATCTTGGAATAGGTATCCTCCTCCTTACTATGGAATTGGGAAGGGATCATGGCAACCAATTTTTTATCGAAAAGAGATTTGTTCGATTTCAGATAGGCCGGCACGAATTCCTCCAATAGCGCATTCATTACCTTGAAACCGGCAATTTCAATCTGCACCACAGTTGCAGCATTGTATATTTTCTTAACAGAAATCTGGGAAATTGTTTTCATATGGGCGACGATATCCTCATCCAATGCATCCATCAGTGGTTTTTGGAAAGTTCCAGCCAGAAATTGGTCTTGGTTATCCACAAAAACCTCTGCGCAGGCATTGATCAAGGTATTGATGGCTTTTGCGCGCAAAAGTGCGACCCTGCTGGAAGGATCTTCCAGATCTGCCAAACGGGACTTTAGGTTTTCACCCCCACATAAAGGTAACAATAAGGCTTCTACCTCTTCGTAACTCAATATCTTCAGGTGATGGGCATCTTCCAGATCGATAATATTATAACAGATATCATCCGCCGCTTCTACCAAATACACCAAGGGATGCCTCAGGTATCCTTGAGGATTGGCTGGATCTCTTTCAAGTCCCAACTCTTGGGCAATCTTTTCAAAGGTTTCTTTTTCTGCATCGAAGTACCCGTACTTTTTACGGTGATGGGATCCTTTGATATGGCCATCAATGGCAGCACAAGGATATTTTACGATGGCCGCAAGGCTGGTATAGGTCAATGCAAAACCTTTCGGATCCTTTCCATTAAATGGATGGGTCAGGATGCGCAAGGCATTGGCATTCCCTTCAAAATGGGTGATATCTGCCCATTGTTCTTTCGTTAGCATCTCCTGGTATTTCTGCCCTTTACCATCGGTAAAAAAGGAAGAAATAGCGGCTTCGCCGGAATGTCCGAATGCAGGATTTCCCAGATCGTGGGATAGACAGGCTGCAGAAACAATATTGCCGACCTCCTGAAGGTAAGGCGCTTCTTCATCAACATTAGGGTTGTTCTTTTTCAGCAGGTTATAGAACAAGCGTCCCAATGACCTACCAACCGAGGCAACCTCCAAACTATGGGTCAACCTGTTGTGGACAAACACTGCGCCTGGCAATGGAAATACCTGTGTTTTATTTTGTAAACGTCTAAAAGGAGAGGAAAAAATCAAACGGTCATAATCCCGTTGAAATTCCGATCGTGCATCAAATTGTTCACTTGGCACCCGATCTTCATATCCCCACCTCTTTGCTGATATCAATTGTTTCCAGTTCATCTCTAATCTAGGATTTTGGATTGCAAATATACGTTTTTAAAAGGGGAGCTTGGCCTAAAAGTTGGATTTTCGGCGGAAGAAACCCATCAACAGATTAATCGGATAGATGAGCTGCATCCATAGGAGGATCGCCATGGAACCGGTAAATAATTCGGATATTTTATCCATGGCATACCGCTGGAGAAAGGAGTAGCTGATGATGTTGATGGACAGGAACGTAAAACAGATAAAATGCATATATCCCCAACGGGAAGATTGCAGGAATTTAAAGGTAAAAAGGTAAAGCAAGGCAAATACTAGGGCGGTAAGGGCTAAAACCCAAACAATATTTCGTTCGGGAAAAACATATTGATCGCCTTGAAAGGGAATACGAGCGATGGCGTCGGCAGGTACCACCAGCATGGAAAAGAGAAACAATAGGAAACTGAGCAGAAAGAATAAGGCGTAGAGTTTGTTCATATACTTGATTTTTACCAATTTACAAAAATCAGAAGAAATATTAAAGCCTTTTCTCGTTGCTAAGGCGTTGCATATTTGCTATCTTTAGAAACGATAACCGAGAATAACATGACGACTTACCCGCTACCTTTAGCAAAGGATTTTGAAGACAAGATAAACAATAAGAACACCCACCTGATCACGTTGAGAAACCGGGCCGGGATGCAGATTGCCCTAACGGATTATGGCGCCCGATTGGTGAGTGCATTGGTACCGGATAAGTATGGTAACCTGATCGATGTGGTCTTGGGTTTTGACAGTATAAAAGGTTATGTGAATGCCCAGGAACAATATCACGGGGCTACGATCGGTCGGTTCTGCAACCGTATTGCAGCAGGTAAGTTCTGTATTGATGATCAGGAATTCACCCTCTCGCTGAACAATGGCCCGAACAGTCTACATGGCGGAAAGGAAGGTTTTCATACCAAAGTATGGGACAGGCAGGTCAGTTTTAAGAAACTGGTGGATTTCTATTATGTCTCTGCCGATGGTGAGGAAGGTTTTCCGGGAGAACTGAAGACTTCGGTATCCTATGAGCTGAGCAATGAGAATGAGATCATCATCAAGTTTCGAGCGACCACAAATGCCACCACCATCATCAATTTGACCAACCATGCCTATTTCAACCTAAATGGCGAAGGTAATGGCGATGTGTTGAACCATATCGTTCAAATAAATTCGGATGAATTTGTTCCGATCAACAATCAACAGATCCCGGAAGGTGGTGTTATGCCGGTGGAAGGTACGGCCTTTGATTTTAGGGAGCCAAAAAGCATCGCACAGGATTTTGAAGCCAAAGAGGAACAATTGATAAATGGGACAGGTTATGACCATTGCTTTGTGAACAAACAACCGTTAAGCCAAGCCGTAGCGCATGCCTATTCGAAGGACAGTGGAATTTGTATGGAGGTATTTACGTCGGAGCCAGGCCTGCAATTCTATACCGGAAATTTCCTGGCCGATGACCTAGGAAAATCAGGACATAAATATTTGAGGTATGGGGGCTTTTGTTTTGAGGCCCAGCATTATCCGGACAGTCCTAACCAAAAAGGTTTCCCGACAGTGCTTTTAAAACCTGGAGAGGTGTTTCAGAGTGAGATTCGATATAAATTCAGCATAAAAAAGGAGGCTTAAGCCTCCTTTCTCAATAATTCGTTTAACGCTTTCTCCACCTTTTCGAATCCGAACTCAGCTTTGACCTGCTGGAACATGCGTTCGATCTGGTCGTTGCAAAGGTTTCCTATACTTCCCTCATGGGTATGGTTTACCTCTTTCGCTGGTTGGAATTTCCCTTCTTCAATCGCTAATCCTATGTTTTTATAGGCTTCCCGGAACGGGATACCATTTAGTACCTCATTGTTGACAACCTCTACCGAGAACAAGTAATCGTATTTAGGGTCATCTAAGATATTATCTTTAATACTGATATTCTCCAACATGTATTTCGCAATAGCCAAACAGTCATTAAGGGATTGGAATGCTGGAAACAGGTTTTCTTTCAGCAATTGCAGATCACGGTGATAACCTACCGGAAGATTGCTGGTCATCATGGCAATTTCGTTTGGTAATGCCTGGATCTTATTGCACCTGGAACGGATCAATTCAAATACATCGGGATTCTTCTTATGCGGCATGATGCTGGATCCGGTCGTCAAATGGGCCGGAAAAGAAATGAAACCGAAGTTCTGGTTGATGAACAAGGTGACATCCATGGCAAACTTTGCCAATGTAGCCGCAATGGAACTCATCGCTTGGGCAAGGATCCTTTCGGTCTTGCCTCTTCCCATCTGCGCATAAACCACATTGTAGTTGATATCTTCAAATCCCAATAAGTTGGTGGTCATGGTACGGTTCAATGGAAAAGAAGACCCATAACCTGCGGCAGATCCCAATGGATTCTTATTACAGATATGCCAAGCTGCTTTTAAAAAATGAAGGTCATCCACCAAACTTTCCGCATAAGCGCCGAACCATAATCCAAAGGAAGAAGGCATGGCGATCTGTAGGTGGGTATAACCCGGCATCAATACCTGCTTATGCTGATTGCTCAGTTGGATAAGCTGCTGGAAAAGAGCTTCGGTATTTTTAAAGATGGATTCGATCTCTGATCGGAAATATAATTTCAGATCCACCAATACCTGATCATTTCTTGACCTCCCGGAATGGATTTTCTTGCCGGCTTCTCCAATCCGTTGGGTAAGCATCATTTCTACTTGGGAATGCACATCCTCGACCGAATCTTCGATCTGGAATTTGCCATCCAGGATTTCTTGGTAGATATTTTTTAGTTCTTTTTGGACCAGGGATAGGTCCTCATCTGTCATCAGGTTGATGCTGTTAAGCATTCGGGTATGCGCAAGGGAACCCAATACATCTGCACCTGCTAGGTGCATATCCATTTCACGGTCCTGCCCTACGGTAAATGACTCGACAAACGAATCAACATCTATATTTTTTTGCCAAATTTTCATGTGTGCGGTATCTCGAACAAAAGTACCAATATCTGTAGAATTTACAATATGGAATCAAAATCTGTTGAATTGTTGTGGGATTGGGGATGGGTTGTGGTTGGAATGTAGCTGGAATGTGGCTGGGTTTATTCAATTCTTTACAGAAGCTTCATGTTTTTTTAAATTTTTGTTGACAATTATTTCATAATTGGATTTTAGACTGGAAATTTTAACAATTTTTAACAGCTTTTCCGTTTTAGCAAGGTTTTAATGCAAATTTGGGGCGGTGGTTTGGTTAGAAATGGCTTGGATTTTAGCCTGTCTGAAAAAAGCAATCTTGGAGTAATAAGGAAAATACAGCCAAATTAATTAAGTAACTACTTACTTTTTTTTAAAAAACAATTTGCAGTAAAGTCTTTAAAGACCTATGTTTGTGATGTAAAGGGAGATGAAAAGAAATAAAAAGTGAGTTTACACTCACACTAATAACCACCCAAAGAAACTAAAAAATGATAGACCTGAATGTCTTAAAACTTTGAAAGAAATTATTCTATCCAATTATAAACTAATTTTGATTAAAGACTTGTCACCATGCCCACGACAAGTCTTTTTTTATTGCGATTTTTTTTGAAAATCGTCATTGCGTAATTCGTCATTGCGAGGAGGCCTTTTTTGGCGTCATTGCGAGGAGGCACGACGAAGCAATCTTTCGATTAGTGTAAAGATTGCTTCGTTCCTCGCAATGAACTGTGTATATATCCAAATAATAAATTAAATTTTCTCCAAATAATATTCTGATTAGGCCGCTTTTGCGATGTAGCCCTTTCCAGATTTTGCGATGGCGAATGCCTGTTTGATCAGTTTGTTCACCACTGCTATGATTGCGACCTTGTAGGGTTTTCCCTTTTCCATCAACCTCCCATAAAGCCCGCTGCAGGCGGTGTTGCTCCTGATGGCGGATATTGCCGCCATGTACAGCACCTTTCTGACCTGGCCCATCCCCATCTTGCAGATATGT
>NZ_PEAZ01000074.1:0-157901 GCF_002734245.1 Sphingobacterium sp. 1.A.4 | reverse complement strand
ACATATCTGCAAGATGGGGATGGGCCAGGTCAGAAAGGTGCTGTACATGGCGGCAATATCCGCCATCAGGAGCAACACCGCCTGCAGCGGGCTTTATGGGAGGTTGATGGAAAAGGGAAAACCCTACAAGGTCGCAATCATAGCAGTGGTGAACAAACTGATCAAACAGGCATTCGCCATCGCAAAATCTGGAAAGGGCTACATCGCAAAAGCGGCCTAATCAGAATATTATTTGGAGAAAATTTAATTTATTATTTGGATATATACACAGTTCATTGCGAGGAACGAAGCAATCTTTAAACTAATCCAAAGATTGCTTCGTCGTACCTCCTCGCAATGACGGGAAAACCTAAGGCTTATCCCACCACACCCTACTATTCAAATTATCCTCACCACCATATGGAAGTGCAGAAACCGCAGCTTCATAATTCGCTTTATTATTTGCTGCCTCACTTAATGGATAACCATCTCTCCTAGGCATCTTACCACCATTAATATCCGAAGCCAGAGTCAGCACAGGATAACCTGTCCTTCTCCATTCTGCCCAACCTTCATACCCATACGGAAACACATGAATATACCGTTGCGTAGCAATCTGCTCCAACGCTTTCGCTGGCGAATAAACAATAGCCGGTTTTGCCAAATATCCAGCTGCTGATGCATCCGAACCGGTCCATTGCTTAATCGATTCTTTTATTCCCGTTTCATAATACGTTTTCGCCTGCGCATCTCCACCAGCAATCCATCCCAACTTAGCGGCTTCCGCTTTTGCGAACTGCAATTGTGCATAAGTTACCAATGGCACAGGAGAGTCTTGATTTCTGATTCCAGCACCCAACAAAGAAACCTTAGGGATATCCACGTCAGGATTCGGAACCGCTTTTCCAAAAGCCAAACCAGCATATCCACCTGCTGCATTCTTATCGCCATAAACTGCCAATCGAGGATCCTCCTGCGGCAACATCAGGTTTACCAAAGCCTCCGACAAAGCATACCAGTTTCTTTTCAACACCGTAAAGGAATTGTACCAGAAATTCTGATGCGCAGCCTGCGCCAAATGAGGATAGGATAAATTATCCGCATTTGCGGTCATATCCCCAGCCTGCATGGCCTTTTCAAACTCCGCCTTCCCTAAGGTAGGATTCACTTTGGATAAGCGTAAGGCCATCAACATATGGATGGAATTCCCCAACTTCTTCCATTTGGACATATCCCCCTTATAAATAATATCGTTCTTGATCGTTCCGTTGGTCAATACAATAGCGGCATTCGCTTCATCCAATAAAGTAAATAAAGCTTTATAGATATCCTCTTGCTTATCGTATTTAGGATTTGGAAGAGCAGTACCCTGGAAGGCTTCCGTATACGGCACATCCCCCCATCTATCCGTCACATTCCACATAAAGAATGCTTTTAAGATCTTGGCTACGGCAACCTGATTGGCAACCGGCCCTTCATTAGCATCCAATGCTTCCTGCTTGCTCAGCACATCCTCCAAGTTCATCAACGGACCCACATACCAGGTCTCAAAATCAAAATTCTGTGCAATAAAACGGGTATTATCCGTATAGGTTGTTAAACTCAGGTATTGCGGATAATGCACACCATACGCGCTAGAGCTTAAATTTGGCAGGAAAAACTGTGCATTCGCAATCAATTGCGTTCCTGAGGCCTTACTGGGCTTATTGGGGTTCTCATAGTACGAATCATCGAAATTAGTACAGGAAGCAACCGCAATAGGCGTAAGGGCAAATAATATATATTTTAATAAATGCTTTTTCATGATGTTAATGGTTAAAATTTAACACTTAAATTAAATCCATAGGAACGAACGGTCTGCAATTCTCCCTTTTCGATCCAGCTGATCGAAGCACTTCCAGCAGATAATTCTGAAGGATCAAGTCCTTTTGGTGCTTTTTGCCAAATCATCCAAGGATTCCTTGCAATAACGGCTACTCGGATAGATTTGAATGGAGAGCTTCCTAATTGATTTTGGTTAAAGGTATAGCCTAAACTTACCTCTCTCAGTTTGATGTACGAAGCATCGTACAACCATTCTTCGTAGATACGGGTACCAATGTTGTTTCTAAAATAAGTTCTTGCATCTACAAATGCATTCACTTCTTGACCAGTAGCTTCTGAAATACCATTTATTTCATAACCTCCACCATCTGCCAATGGATCACGAACATTCTTTCCATTGCTGTTCATCGCAGCAGTTTCCTCCGCCTGACCAGACTTAACGGCCAACATTTTCGACCAGCTGAAGAATTGACCTCCTGCTTGGAAATCGATCATGGCATTAAGGTCCACATTCTTATAGCGGAAGGAATTGATGAATCCTCCTGTAAAATCAGGCAGAACGGATCCGAAGTCCTTGTTCATCTGCTGAATAGGCATATTGCTATTGTCCAATAGAATTTTTCCGGTTGCTTCATCCGTTTTATAGCCCGGTCCTACCAAAGATCCGAATGCCATTCCTTTATTGGCATACAAATACACCGTTTGGCTCGAATAGGTATTGGAACCTAGCTCGTAAGAATCAATTCCAGGGATCAGTTCATGGATTTTGCTGTTGTTTTTAGCACCGTTCAAGGTGGTTGTCCAAGTGAAATTCTCCGTTTGAACAGGCGTTGCATTAATCGATACCTCAATACCGTTATTTTCGATATCTCCGGCATTGACTGTTGCACGAGAGAAACCAGTTCCTGAAGAAGTGGAAAGACTGATCACCTGATCCTTATTACGTTGTTGGTAATAAGTCACATCCAATCCCAAGCGGTTCTGGAAGAACTTCAAATCGGCACCAATTTCATAAGAATGCGCGAAAGAAGGCTTCAGGTTTGGATTGTTCAAGATATCAGGAATAGAAAGTGTATTGATAGTAGAATTCGAAGTCGCATAAACACTTCCGATATTATAATTGGTCAAGATATCGAATGGATCCACATCCGCACCTGCCACCGCATAAGAAGCTCTCAACTTACCAAAACTCAAAGCAGAAGGTCCGATCAGGTTACTGAACACAAAGGCACCAGATACCGAAGGGTACCAATAGGAATTATTGTCTTTAGGTAAGGTCGATGAAATATCCCGACGGATAGAGGCATCCAAGAAATAGGTATCCTTGTAACCAATAGAAGCCATGGTATAGAAAGAACGTATCTGTTTTTTCAATTTATAAGATTCATTCAATGGTCTATCAATCGAACCTTCGATATTAAAGAAGGCTGGAGAACTCAATCCACCCTGTGTTTTTTGGGTTAGGTAGTCATAATTCCGTTGATAGATATTACCACCCATATTGGCATTCAGTGAAAAATCGTCCCAAACCTTATCGTAGGTTGCCAAGAACTCGTAGTTCGTTTCATCATTTTGGAACTTCCCTACCGAATATCCTGTGTTGGATAAGAAAGATCCTGCTCCAGATTCCGAACGTCCACCGATCGATAGTTTACGACTGGTGTTTTGGGTAAATAAATCCTTGCGCACGAAAGCCGATAGTTTCAATTCCGGCAATACCTTATAGGTTAATCCCGCATCACCAAAAACGCGATCACGGTTATCATTGTTCAGGTTTTCGTAAGCATCAAAGAAAGGGTTGTTCCAATCCGATGGCGTATTATTGATCATCAATTCCTGCGTAGTATTTGGATTCACGTTCCAGTTCATGATCGTACCATCGGCATAGCGATAGTTTCTCAATCTATTGATATCGATATTCCGTTGGAACCATTGCGTTGCTCCCGTGAAAGAACCTTGGTAACCCATTACCGGACGTTGACCATTGTTATTTGCATAATTGATGTTCGCAGAAGCCGTCAGGTTATCGGTTAAATCCAAGGAACCGTTCAATGCAAAGTTATTACGCTTCAACCAGGTATTCGGGTAAGTTCCTTTGATGTAGGTATTGTTGTACGAAAAACGAACCGCGGAATTCTCTGCACCTCCAGCGATCGTAATACCATTATTGGTATTCATTCCTGTCTGAAAGAAATCCTTGATATTATTTGGTTGTGGAGAAAAAGGGGTTGCCTTTCCATAATCTTCATCCTGTTTATAGAAACTATAATACATCCTTACAGGCGTACCATCCATCTTTGGACCCCAGGATTCATCATTTCCGTTCACATACAATTCGCCGGAGGCCAATTTCAGGAAGGTCTGGTTATTACCCACCCCATAAATATTCTGTAGTGGCATAAAATTTCCGACCTGTTCAAAAGATGTGGCGGAGTTAACATCGACAGATATGGATTTCGGACCCTTTTTACCTTTTTTAGTGGTGATCATGATAACCCCGTATTGTCCTCTCAATCCGTACAAGGCAGAAGCCGTAGGGCCTTTCAGCACGTTGATAGATTCAATATCCTCAGGATTGATATCCTGTCCCACGTTTCCAAGGTCTACACCATTACCGGTACTGCTACTGAAGTTGGCATTGGAAATAGGTGTTCCATCAATTACCATTAATGGTTGGCCACCACCAGTTACGGAGTTGATACCCCTGATCTTGATCTTTTGGGTACCACCTAAACTCGCTCCTGAAGAACCGGTAACCTGCGCACCAGCTACTTTTCCTGCCAAGGATCCAAGGACATTGGTTTCTTTTGTAAAGGTCAAATCATCCCCATCGATCTTCTGGGTCGAATATCCAAGCGATTTTTCGCTTCTTTGGATGCCTAGGGCGGTTACTACGACCTCATCGATCGCTCCCTCTTCCTGATCCAATTGCACCTGAATGCTTGTCCGGCCATTTACGGCTACTTCCTTGGGTGCATATCCTACCGCCGTGATCCGAAGAACAGCACTATTAGGAGCATTGATTGAAAATAATCCGCTTTCATTGCTGGCAGTACCCTGCTGGGTACCTTTTATAAATACCGAGGCGCCTACTATGGGCTCTCCTTTCGTATTTGTAATCTTTCCAGCTATAGATTGTTGTTGTGCGGCCAACATTTGCATAGAGCAAACGGATGCTACCGCAAGTGAAATAATTGAAGGTAGTTTCATCTTTAGCTTGATTGGTTATTAAGACAAAACTAAGATAGCTGAATGATGTCAAATCTGATAGGAAATTTGCAAAAAAATGCAATTTAGATTGATTATTTGTTAGTATTTGGGAAGTAAAAAAGAAAAATAGCCAAATAATGTTGCATAAAATTGCAATTTTATTGCCCATAAAATAAAAAAACAATCAATTTTTTAGGTTGATTGTTTTTTTAATAGCTCTGCTAAGAAATTAATAGCAATATTATTTCAATTTTATACCAATTCCGGGGCGATCCGGTAAAATACATTTCCCATTCTCCACCCGCATGCCATCATAAAGGTCATTATCAATCAAAAGTGCTCCGTCCAAATCCGCCCAATCCACTAAAGGCGCTAATTGAGCGGCCGCAGAAATAGCACAGGAAGTCTCCGTCATACAGCCTAACATCACTTTCATGTTTAATGCCCTGGCCAATTCGGTCATTTGTTTGGCCTCTCGCATACCGGTACACTTCATCAATTTGATGTTGATACCTGTATAGACACCTTGCAATCCTGGAACATCCACTAAGCGTTGGCAGCCTTCATCGGCAATTGTCGGTATTGGTGAATGCTCAGTCAGCCAAGCATTCTCATCGATCATTTCCTTCGGCATCGGCTGTTCCAGAAAAACCACATTGCGTTCCTTTAACCAATGGGCCATTTCCAAAGCTTCTTCCTTATTTTTCCATCCCTGATTCACATCTGCACATAAAGGCACATCCGTCACGGAACGAATGGTTTCTATGATCATTTTATCGGTATCCAATCCTAATTTCACTTTTAGGATCTTGAACTGTTCCGCTTCCTGCACTTTCTTTCTGATCATTTCTTCCGTGTCGATACCGATGGTATAGGAAGTTGCAGGAATCAGTTCCGGATTCAGACCCCAGATCTTATAAAAAGGCTGGTTCATCAATTTCCCTAAAAGATCATGCAAGGCGATATCCAGCGCCGCTTTTGCAGCAGTGTTTTTCGCTTCTAAGGCATCTACCGCATGCAGGATTTCCTCTGTTTGAAAAGGAGAATCGAAAGAGGAAAGATCGATCTTATTTAAAAATGCCATCACGCTTTCCTGCGATTCGCCGAGGTATGGCGGCATACTTGCTTCCCCATATCCTACTACCCCTTCATACTCCAGCTCCGTCAACACCACAGGTGTGGTCGATCGGCTGAAAGAGGCAACAGTAAAAACATGTCTTAAGGTTAGGGTGTAAGGTTTGAACCTCAGGGTAAATTTCCCCATTTTTTTACTTACCCATTCTTGTTGATCCATCTCTATTATGGTTTATAATATGCGTTGTTCTGAACTTTTTGGATTTGGGCATCCTCCGCCCCGATATACCTGCGCGCAGCAACAACGGTCCTGGTCTGGAAATCATCATAATTACTAGCGTTCTTCAGCATGGAATTGATTCGCACCGTCCCTGCTGCATGAATAAATTCACCATTTCCGATATACAATGCCACATGGGTTACACGGGCATTGGGGTTACTATTTTTTCCGGACGCAAAGAACAATAGATCTGCAGGTTTCAGGTTCTTTAAAGCCTTTTCCGCATCAAAATGCCCGTCTTTATCCAATATATCAATTTTATCGCCGGCCAATACCTGTTGGGAGGCATCCCTCGGAATCACATAACCATTCATGTAATAGGCTGTTTTGGTGAACCCCGAACAGTCTACCCCTTTTACCGAAGTTCCACCCCATAGGTAGGGTAATCCCATCATGGTCTTTGCACTAGATAGCACATTTTCGGAAGTCAACTGGCGGGTCGCTAACCATTGGTCAAAACTTAGGGCTTCACTTTTAGGGATGAAAGCAATCCGTTTATCGGGATAACTCACTTGATAAAAATCACCAGATTCTGCTGTTAGGGCAAGAATATCTCCATATACTAAATCCGATACGCGAATACTCGCCGGATCAGCTTTCGAATAGGATTTTCCAAATTCCTGCGTATAGATTACTTTTTTACTGTTTTTCCATTCTGCGATTTCCTTGGCATTCATCGGCACCAACGAAGAAGCAGGGATATAGGAAATATATCCTTCCGGAGTTCTGACACGGAATTCACCGCGATCCTTCTGTAGAATATCCACCTGGGTACCCAACAATGCTTGGGTTGCCATTTCAGAGGCATTGCCCGGTTGGGTCCTTAAATTGGCCACCGAAAGGTTGATCACCCCATAGATTTTCTCCCCAATAGAAGTATCCGGCAGGGATTTGATGGATATTTTACCTGGTAAACCTTTAATCTTGGACTGTAGGAAGGTATTTGCTTCCTTCTCAGTAGATTCGATCACATAGGTATTCTTCTTTGCATCCGCTTGTACCAATGCAACAATTTTAGTACGTTTATCTGGCGCATATTTTTGTTTAGCCTCCAACACCAGCCCCTCCACTTTTTTATAGAGCGTGGAATCTGTCTGGGCATGGGCTAATTGATTTATTCCGAGAATAAAACAAAATAATGCGGTAAATTTAAAGTTCATGTTCACTGTTTATGAGTCCTAAATAGGTAAATATGCAATTCTATTACTAATATTGCAAATACTATGCATTCACGAAGAAAATTTATCAAACAAAGTATTGTCGGGGCAGCAAGCCTATCGGCAGTAGCTACCGCCATCTCTTGCGACAATAATAGCAATGCAGCCAAAGGCAAAGGAAAAAAACCAATTGTTATTTCTACGTGGGATTTCGGCGTTGCAGCCAATAAAGCAGCTTGGGAGGTATTAGGAAATAATGGTCGTGCATTGGATGCCGTGGAGCAAGGGGTTAAAGTAGCCGAAGCAGACCTGGAAAATCAAACCGTAGGTAAAGGCGGATTCCCTGATCGCGATGGCCATGTGACCTTGGATGCCTGCATCATGGATGAACTAGGCAATTGTGGTTCTGTGGCAGCTTTGGAAAACATTGCCCATCCTATTTCCGTTGCCCGCTTGGTGATGGAAAGAACACCACATGTGATGCTGGTTGGTCTAGGCGCTAAACAATTTGCTTTGGAAAATGGATTTCAAGAAGAAAACCTGTTGACCGAAGCTTCTGAAAAGGCATGGAAAGAATGGTTGAAGGAAAAGAACTATAAGCCGGTGATGAATATTGAGAACAAGGCTTTTGCGACCGAAAAACTTCCTGGAAATAAATACAACCACGATACCATCGGTATGTTGGCCTTAGATGCGAATGGGAATCTATCCGGTGCCTGTACCACCAGCGGCATGGCCTTCAAAATGCATGGAAGAGTTGGCGACAGCCCCATCATTGGCGCAGGATTATATGTGGACAATGAAATCGGAGGTGCAACTTCAACCGGTGTTGGAGAGGAAGTCATCCGTACAGTGGGAAGTTTTCTGGTGGTAGAATTGATGCGTCAAGGTTATTCTCCCGAAGATGCCTGCAAAGAAGCCGTGATGCGGATCGTGAAAAAGAAACCCGATATCGCCAAGGATATCCAGGTCGGGTTCCTTGCTTTAAATAAAAACGGAGAATATGGTTCTTATGCTTTGCAGGATGGATTCACCTTTGCCGTATGCGATAATGAGAAACAAGACCTCATCGAAAAAGGAAAGTACCATTACAATCCGAAGAAAAGCTAAAAAAGAATTCTTCGTAAATTTGTATAAACAAACAACAAGATATGATTGCAACATTCGGTGGAGGTTGCTTCTGGTGTACAGAGGTCATCTTCCAACATACAAAAGGTGTAAAGGAAGTCCTTCCAGGTTATATGGGCGGACAACGTGAGAACCCAACCTACGAACAGGTATGTTCAGGCGCTACGGGGCATGTAGAGGTCATTCAGATCGATTTTGATGAAAGCCAAGTTTCTTTTCAGGATCTATTGGAGGTTTTCTTTAAAACCCACGATCCTACTACATTAAACAGACAAGGAGCAGATGTGGGAACCCAATATCGTTCGGTGGTTTTCTACCATGATGACAAACAGAAGCAGGAAGCAGAAGCGTTTATCCAAGCATTGGAAGAGGCTAAGGTTTATGATAGTCCGATCGTAACTGCTGTAGAACCAGCAGTAACCTTTTGGGAAGCCGAAGATTATCACCATGATTACTTTAACCAGAATCCCCAAAACCAATTCTGTCAAGTAGTCATTGCTCCCAAACTACAGAAATTCCTAAAGTTATATCAGCAATAACGATAAAAAAAACAGAGTCCTATTGGACTCTGTTTTTTAATGCTGGCAATTCTGCCAAAGGTTTTGATAGATCTATCAAATAACCGTTCAATATCGCATATTTAAGGTTTCCAGCTGAATCACCGATGTAGAAATTGGCTGTTCCCCCTAAATCTATAAAGCTTGTTGTCGCAAAATTAAGTTTATTATAGATATGTATAGGCAAATTATGCAGACTTCCCACTTGAGCAGGTGTCAGTCCCTTAACTTGGATCCCCATATAACCCTTTTTCAACAGATCATAAGCCATTTCTTTGCTGATGTTCTTCAAGGAATCCACCGGTGTTGCTGCTAATTTACCAACCACCAATTTCATTCCTTTAGCCTCTACTTCATCATATCCATAAGACTCTGGAAGATCACCGATATCCTCTACCCTACCTCGAATAAAATAATCTCTTCCAACCGTAGTTTCACCACGACGGATGGCAATATCGCTCACCAAGGAAATAGAATCTGATCCAAATTCCAAACCACGAATCATAACATCGTGCATCTGGCTGGCATTGAATGGAATATCCTCATACCCTTTAGCATCATATTGGCCATAACTACCTTCGGCAATTTCCAATAGAGCGTTCAGGATAATGATAAAATTCAATTTACGGATCTGTTGTTTTTCCGGGTCTCCTTTTAATCCACCCGATTCGATCAATACCGTGCTGGCATCCCAAGATTGGAAATTATCCCCAAAACCACGTGGTGTATAGGTATCATCGTATTTCGCCACCGCATCAGGAATGTACTGTTGCAAAATGGTATTCATCCCGACAATGATCTGCATGGCTCCCTTTCGGATATCGTTGATATCCCTTTCCTGGTTAAATGCCGGTGCCAATAAAGAAATGGTCACTGGATTCTTTGTATCGGGCACATTGTAATAAATATTCTGATCATGAAGGTTGAAACCGTACCTCGGATTAACCGCCTTGGCACGCGCTTTTAATAAAGCTCCTTCTACCGTTTGACCTGCTCGGGCATCCCGATTAAGGTCTATGCTCTGCGCATTCCTACGCATAAAACGTTCTGCTCCATCCGGATTGAGCATCGGAATAAAATGAAGCTCCAAATTGGATTGGAGTATATTTCTGATGGAATCAAAACCATCGTTCTTTCTGGAAAGAAAATTAAAGATATCAAACAAGGCCATCGTAGCAGTAGGCTCATCACCATGCATTTGTGACCAAAGCATCACCTTTTTATCGCCTTTACCATAGCTTAGCTCATAAATCGCTCGTCCTTCCACAGATTTCCCAATTTGAGAAACTGCAAACAGTGAATTTCCTTGATGAACTTTAACCAAAGAATCAATATCCTGATGTTTGAAACGTCGATGGAAAAGCGCTTTTTCCTTATATTTAGCATGCATCTCATTCCATTGACTGCTGTCGACCTGAAGCCCCTTTCCTGAAGAGGAATTCGAAGAAAATGGATTGCCGCATGTCGTTGCAGCGAGTAAACCGATGGAAACAAGAAATAACTTCATACTATACTAACGCTTTTTCAAGAAACTCTATTGTGCCTTTACTGGCATCGATCCTTGCTTTCACCCCTACCGGCAATAAGAACTGATCAGAAACATGACCGATCACTGCTCCGGAATAGGAAGGAATGTTCAAAGGTTTGATATAGTCCCGTAAGATCTGATCTAGGTTCAACGATCCATAACCAGCAGATGGGCTACAATCAGTACATTTCCCAAAAACAAAACCTTTGATCTGGGATAATATCCCTGCATTCATCAGTTGGCAGAACATCCTATCCACTTTTTCTGGAGATTCGTTGATCTCTTCCAAAAAGAGGATACTATCCTTAAAATCCGGAAGATAAGGAGAACCACAAAGACCCGAAATCAAGGTGAGGTTTCCGCCCAAGAACTTCCCTTCTACAACACCTGGATTAATGGTTGTAATCCTATCTTTATACTGGACCACATTATCTCCTTTTTTATCCGGATTACTATAGGTTACCAGTTTGTTTTCCATTAACTGTTCAGTAAAGCCCTTAGCTACATAATTACTCCATGTACTGGTTCCTACCGGGCCATGGAAAGTAACCAAACCAATTTTTGCTTGAAAAGCCATGATCAAGGCCGTGATATCACTATAACCGATCAATGCCTTCGGGTTTTTGGCAATCATATCGTAATCGATCTTATGCAGCAGCCTGGATGCTCCAGCACCTCCACGGATACAAAGAATACCTGCTACCTCTTTATCACGAAACATCGCATGCAAATCTTCCAACCGCTGCGCATCTGTTCCGGCCAGATTACCATAACGTTCGCGGATATATTTTCCTTCCTTCACCTTGAAACCAAAATAAGCCATAACATCCTTACAGATGGTAATGGACTCTTCATCCGGCAATGCGGAGGCAGGAGTTATCAGGCCAATGGTATCACCGGCTTTAAGCACCTTTCCTTTTAATAAATTCTTCAATTGTGCGGCTGTGGCCATGGCTTCCGAATGCCCGAAAAATGGCACACTTGCCAAACCAAGTCCAATGGCTTTTATAAATGAACGTTTATCCATAATTAACGATTAAAGAGTAAGCGATGTCCAGAACCTACTTCTACAATCTTCCCTGCCGTATAGGCTAGATTTCCTGAAACCAGGGTATGCTCGATGGTAGAAGAGAACGTGTGGTTATCGAAAGGTGACCAGCCACATTTCGATAAAATATTGTTTTTATTTACCGTGTAAGGTTTGTTCAGATCCACCAATACCAGATCCGCCCAATAGCCTTCCCGAATAAATCCGCGTTGTTCAATCTGAAAAAGCGTAGCCGTATTATGCGCAGTCTTTTGAACCAATTGTTCCAAGGTCATTTTTCCTTGTTTTACCAAGTCCAAAAGTGCCTGTAGCGCATGTTGCACCAAAGGTCCACCAGATGGTGCTTGAAGATAAGGTTGTTCCTTTTCTTCGATGGTATGTGGCGCATGGTCGGTTGCAATCACATCAATATGGCCATCCAGAACAGCTTTCAGGATAGCATCTCTATCGTTGGCTGTTTTTACGGCTGGGTTCCATTTGATGTAATTCCCTTTGGTCTTGTAATCTTCATCCGAAAACCAAAGATGATGGATACAGGCTTCAGCCGTAATCCTTTTCTGTTCCAATGGAATATCATTTTGGAACAAGGCTGTTTCCCTGGCCGTTGAAATATGCAGAATATGTAATCTGGTATTGTTCTTTTTGGCAAGTTCCACCGCTTTGGAAGAAGATAAGTAGCAAGCCTCCGCCGATCGGATCAAGGGATGCATTTCGATGCTTACCTGCTCGCCATATTTTTCCTTATAGGCAGCCAGATTGGCTTGAATAGTTGCTTCATCCTCACAATGGGTAGCGATCAAGGTGGGTGCCTGGCTAAAAATAGCTTCTAATGATCTTTCATTATCTACCAACATATTACCGGTCGATGAACCCATAAAAATCTTGATACCACAAACGTCCCTCGGGTTGGTTTTTAAAACCTCCTCCAGGTTATCATTTGCAGCCCCCATGAAAAAGGAATAATTGGCTAAGGAGCTATCTTGGGCAATATCGTATTTATCTTGGAGCAGTTTCTGGGTCAAAGTATTAGGCACCGTATTGGGCATTTCCATAAAAGAAGTGGTCCCTCCGGCTACCGCAGCCCTACTTTCGCTGTAGATATTGGCTTTATGGGTCAGCCCCGGTTCACGAAAGTGAACCTGATCATCGATCAGCCCAGGAAAAAGATGTAATCCTTCCGCATTGATTTCCTGATCTGCTTTCAGATCCAAGGTACTCCCGATTTTCGCAATCCTTCCATCTTTGATATAAATATCCAGTGCGCGTTGCTCCCCTTCATTTACAACCAAAGCATGTTTGATTAATATAGTAGACATGTAATTTTTTTTATAACAAATATAGAAAATATGCCTCCTTTACATAGGCTTTATTCAGATTTCCCGTCAAATGTTCCGTCAGGCACATAGAACATCTCTAAATCCTCTTTCTTTTCGATCCTACGGCATCCCCCATTTTCCAACAACATCAATTGATTGCTGATGTCCAACACATTCATATAATCGTGATCCGAGATCAGGATTCCTTTTCGACGGCTGGAATCCACGATGTGTTCTTGGATCTTTTCCTTCAGAACAGGAGAAAGGCCTGTAAAGGGCTCATCGAGTAGAATAAAAGTGGCCGGTTGATGTAGTAAGAGTAGGATTTCTAAATACCTCAATTCGCCCCCCGAAATCTCGGCAATTTTATTTTTAAGGATAGGTTTTAACACTTCGTTCTCATATAATCCCTCTCGAAAAGTTTCATCGCTTATCATAAAGTCGATCATATGCTTCACCAAGGAAGATGTAGGCAGAAAGCTATCCTGTGGCAGGTAGCATACCTCTTTCGTTTCAAAAGCCCGATTCACTTTCTTCCCATTGATTCGTATATAGGCGTAATGGGCGCGGACAATACCAAATACAATTTTCATCAGGGTTGATTTCCCTGTTCCATTTCTGCCAAGCAATCCGATAATATCGCCTACCTTCAACCTTAGATAACCACCGGTCAACAGCGTACGCATGCTGGAATAACTGAATTCCACTGAATCTACATGAAGTTCTTTTTCATTTCCGGACATAGTACAAGATTAAAGCAATGAGCAAGCCTGTTAAAAAGTTCCAGAGAAAGGATAGCAAAAGTAATCTTCTTCTGGAGTAACCGAGGTTATAATAGACGAGGTTTCCTGATTTATCAAAGAAGAGCACAAAAGCACAAACCGGTATAAAAGTCAGCAAAGAAAAGGCCGCCACAAAAAAGCCTGGACCAAGTTTGATATAAAACAAAGATGCAAGTAAGTTGAATATAAAAATCGGCCTAAAAAAACGCCAGATATATTTGTTCATAATTGGCATAACTAAAGCTACGAATAATTATGGTTATATTTAGCAATACAGCTACATTCTAAAGCATTATCGCTCAATTCTGAGGATTGTCCGTGTTTAAACATTAATTTCATGGTTTATTGATCACACTATACAAAAAAACATGATTGCAGACGTATTCAACTTTCTGACGGAAGCTGGGCTTCGGGAAGAATTGGAGGAGAAGGGAGTTCATTTAAAGGTTCCAGCAGGTAAAATAGTCGTTGAACCCAACAAATATATCAAGGTCATCCCATTATTGATCCAAGGCACGGTCAAGGTGCTCAGACAGACAGAGAACGGCAATGAACTTTTCATCTATTATATCCGAGCTGGCGAATCCTGTGCGGTTTCCCTATCCACCTCGCTGATGGATAAATTATCCAACATCAAGGCGATTGTCGAAGAAGATGTGGAATTAATTGCTGTTCCATCATCGGTAGCCAGGCAGTGGTTTGAAAAATATGCCAGTTGGCGGCTGTTTGTCCTGAAAACCATGGATCAACGCTATGATGAAATCATCAATGCATTAGACAATGTGGCTTTCAAGAAGATCGAAGAAAGACTGCTCGAACATTTGAAATCCAAGGCAGAGATAATGCAAACAACCATCCTGAAATTAACACATCAAGATATCGCTATCGAATTATCTACTTCAAGGGAAGTGGTCTCTAGGCTGTTAAAGGTATTTGAGCAACGCGGTTTAATCAAGCTTTCAAGAAATAAAATAGAAATCCTGTAATTTTTTTAGGCTCTGTGATAAATGTCACGTAGTTTAAATGTTTTGAGTTGCATTTTTGTGTTATCACACTAACAAACGATGCTATGAAAAAGAACATGGGAACCGCGGATAAAATCATCCGCATATCAATCGCATTCATTATTGCCGTATTATATTATTTGGGTATAATTTCAGGAACTCTAGCTATCATATTACTCCTTGTTGCTGGGATTTTTATCCTGACTAGTCTAATAGGCGTATGTCCTATCTATAGTATATTCGGCATTTCTACGAGGAAAAACAATGATGCCAATGAATATCACGAATTCTAAAAATTGAACATCTAACACCCTTAGGCCGATGGGAAATGATAGCCTTGATCACACTAGTATTATCAACACTTAAAGGCCAATAAATTGAAATAAAGGTGCCCCAAAAGGCACCTTGTTTCTTTAATAAGGTAATTAATGCTATCTTAGAGCTAACCTATTACCAAAGAAATGAATTCATTTATTGCAAAGATTTCCATGATGGTTTTAACCATCATCTGTTTCCATACGGTTTATGCGCAAAAGAATAAAGCAAAACCCAATGTCATCCTGATTTATGCGGATGATCTGGGTTATGGGGATGTGAGCGCCTATGGGGCCAGCAAAATTCAAACACCTCATTTGGATGCCTTGGCAAAATCCGGAACACGGTTTACTAATGCCCACAGTACTTCAGCTACCTGTACTCCATCACGTTTTGCCCTGATGACTGGTAATTATCCATGGCGCCAAAAAGGTACGGGCGTTCTGCCAGGAGATGCCAAATTGATCGTTCCTACGGACAAGGCAAGTTTGCCCAAGGTCTTTAAACAAGCGGGATATCAAACAGCGGTGGTAGGAAAATGGCATTTAGGTTTAGGCAATCAAGTGGAAAAGAACTGGAATGAGGATATCAAACCTGGACCTAATGAGGTCGGATTTGATTATTCCTTTATCTTCCCAGCAACTGCTGACCGAGTACCCACCGTATTCATGGAAAACCATCGGGTGGTTGGATTGGACCCTAAAGATCCCATCCGCGTCAATTACCAGGAAAAAATCGGAAACGAACCAACTGGTAAAGAAAATCCTGAGTTGTTAAAAATGAAGGCATCTCCCAATCATGGGCATAATAACACCATTGTAAACGGAATTGGAAGAATCGGTTTTATGGAAGGCGGAACCAAAGCCCGTTGGGTGGATGAAGAAGTCTCGACCACCTTTCTCCAGGTCGCACAGGATTTCATCAAAAAGAATAAGCAACAACCTTTCTTCTTGTTCTTTTCCCTTACGGAACCGCATGTACCCCGGATGCCAGCCACCTTCTTTAAAGGAAAAAGTGAACTTGGATACCGTGGGGATGCCATTTTGCAATTGGATTGGACAGTTGGCCAGATCATGGAACAATTGGAACTGCTGGGCTTGAGGGATAATACCATCATTGTGTTTTCTAGCGACAACGGCCCGGTAATCGACGATGGTTATGAGGATGAGTCTGTAGAGAAGAGTCATGGGCATGAAGCTGCCGGTCCTTTCCGAGGTGGAAAATACAGCAACTTTGAAGGTGGAACCCGAGTTCCGTTCATTGTGGCGGGAAAAGGCATCAAAAAGAACCATGTAACCGACGCCTTGTACAGTCAGATCGATCTGATTGCCTCGTTTGCAGAAATGTTGGGTCAGGACAAACCACAGGATGCAAAAGATAGTGAGATGCTTTTTTCTACTTTACAGGGAAAGGATAAAAATGGCCGTTCTATCTATGTTCAGCATGCGCAATCATTGGCGATCGTAAAGGATAATTGGAAATATATAGTGCCTAATAATGGCCGGGCTATCAATAAACAAACGAATACCGAATTAGGGAATTCGCAAGTTCCCCAATTGTATAATTTAGCTGAGGATCAAGGGGAAAGGGTTAACCTTGCAGAAAAATATCCGGAGAAAGTAAAAGAACTTCAGGACTTATTGGAAAAAGAAAAGAACAAATAGCTATTCCCTTCAGGAATAGCTAATGATCAGCCTATCTCCTTTTCTAAGGATTATTTCTTCGGCAAACTCCATTGTTTTCTTATTGTCGGATCCCCCTTTTTTGGATGTCTCCAATGGGTGTCCATTCAATGAGACCGTTAAGGATCTATTTTGATGGGATGCAAAGCCATCTCCCAAACTCAACCTTTTAAGGGTTAAAGTTCCATAACGCATGAATATATCGGCCATTGGCCCCTCTTTCAGGTTTAATCGTTGGGAAAAGGTTCCCCAACCTTCTGCCGCAGTAAATGCTGCCCTAAATTCTTCCGGGTTTATTTTTGGATCAAATCCTATGCTTTTTTGTGGGCCATGATACGTAAATCCGCAGGCATTGATGAAACTGCCATAGCTCGCCATCGCGCGGGCATAATGGTCACTACATTCGATTTCATTGAAAGGATTTCGCTTTGAACCATGATATCGATCGTGGATTTTTCTGGTCAGGATCAACCCTTCATCCAGCATTCCTTCGGCTATCATATGAGCGGCTACTTGATGTTCAAAGCCACTCATGCACTCATGGAAATAACCAAGTTGCCAGGTCACATTTTCGCCATATGGCTTATCCTCATTTTTAGGATTGGTATTCATGACCATTCCCCCATCTCCTGCCAACGCGTAGGGCCTTCCATTTAAATGCGTTTTGATATAGGGACCAACATCATTGGTAAAATTATATTTCCATAAAGCTTGTAGGGCAGATAAGGTTTTCTTTTTATCATTGATGCGGGGCAGGTTCAATTGATGCGTCCATGCCTGTCCGTAAACCTGATCGATATGGCAGGTATTATAAGATCCCAATTTCTTCCGTCCAAAGTCCTTGTTAGGTCTATGAATATAATATTCTCCATTGAACAATTCTTCATCCATATGCTTGGCCCCTTTTAGGACATAGTTTTCACAGATTTTTTGGAATTCAGCATCAGCAACTTCTTCCGCCATTTTTGCTCCTGCCTGTACGGCTGCCAGACATAAACCTACTATCCAGGCAATCTCTCCTTCCCATACAGCATCCAATGTATTTTCCATGGGCGTGTCGGTCATCCCATCCCCATTTTTATCCTGATCCAAAACAAATTGGATGGCCTTTTTCAGATTACTCCAGTTCCGTTTTAAAAAAGCATCATCCTTACTCATCTGATGATCCCTATAAAACCTTAAAATAACGCCTGCCTGTCCGTCGATTGCCGGTCGGGATTCATATTCTGCCCGAAAGATGATTGCTCCGGTATCGGGTTTAAAACCGACACCTAAATCTGTTGTTTCCCGGAGATTCCGCTCCAGTTCAGGAAATATCCGACCCATCGATTGGCCATATTGCCAAACATGGGTGCAAGTTCCGGCACAAGCTCCGATACCTTCCCAGCCCCAGAACCGTCCTGTAGCAAAACGCATGGTATTTGCGGTTGCCAAGGTTCCTATGTTGAGGAATGTCCTGTCCAAAAACCAGTATGGCAAGCTGCTGTCGTTCCAGGTATCTACCCAATCCAGCGTCTCGGAGGTAAGCTTGGTTTTATTTTCCAGGTAATAAGCTAATACTGCAGCAGCATCCTTAAATTTTGTTCCATACCAATAGCCATCCTTTGCATCCTTAATTTTTGCCTTTAACTTTGGATGTGGATGATTAAAATGCCAAGCAATTGCGAAACGAGCAGCAGTCGATTTCTTAGGAGCCAACTTCTTGGAGATTTGGATCGCACCGATCTGTGATTCTTGGAAATCCACAGCTGAAATATTTTCATCATTCGCCTTCTTATTGAATAAATCCTTCAGCTTATAATTCACATGGTATATGGCATTCGCATCTTCACAGGTGATCCCCATCGTTCCATGGTCACCCGCAAGCTGGAATTCTTCAGGCACATCCTTGCATGAAAATTGAATTAACTTAGCTCCATCTTTCTTTTCATGGAGTTGAGCTACCTTCTTTACCTGTCCAAAATCGGTTCTCCCATGATGTACACCATTTTCCAAATAGCCGATCAATTGGATATCAAGGGATTTATTGGTCTTATTCACAACATCGAGATGAAAACAGGATAAGGGCAGAGAGGAATTTTCTACATCTAATGGAATGTATGGCGTAAAAGCAGTTAAGGTAACATCCACCGGAAAATCCTGACTCGTATAGGTAATCTTACAGGATGGATAGGTGGGTTCAAAAATTACTTCATCCCACAATGCTGCATCCAAATCTTTAAGCTGTATTTTCTTCCCATCCAATACCTGTATTTGGAAACCTTGTGTAAACTTTTGAAGATCTTTTGCCAATGGCGGTTCAACATAGGCTGCCCCATCCCTTGGCCTTACCTTAACCATTTCTTTCCAATTGTGCCATTGAATGACCTTGTTCTCCACCCCTTCATTCATACCATCGTAAGAATCATTGAATACTTGCCATAGCCATAGTTTCCCGTCGCCCCCGATATATACGGTACCTGTATGCAAACCGCCAATGGGCATGCCTATGTATTTCAGTTCATCCTTCGATTTTCGATAAGCAATCTTATCGCCTTTTAGGTACAAGGATTTTATCCATGCTGGATTAATCCCTTTGTTTTCTGGAATGTTATGGATAGGGTTTTCCCAAGCAAACACACTCTTTCCCCATACCGGAAATTGAGTTAGTAAGGTTGCAAAGCCCAAGAGGCTGGAATTTTTTAAAAAATGGCGTCTATTCATGTTCAAATTGGAATTCCCTTGCGTATTTGCTTATACCTTAGGGATCTGTTTATAGTTGATTTTACAATCTTACTTAATTTAGCGATAATTAAGCTATAAATGAATCAGTATGAACAATTTGTTACAATACGGAACGTTTATTGTTAGGATTAGGATGATTAATGACGACCATGAAATTAACTTATGAAAACACGTTCCGCGTTCCTTCTTTTTCTGCTTCCATTGCTTTTCTTTGCGAGCTGTAATCAAACTTCAAAATCCCAAAGCCAAGTTCAAAAAAGTAAAAATCAGATCTGGGAAGTACGGGAAAAGAATTATTCCTTAGACATTGAATTTATTGATTCCATTCAATTTTATGTAGAAAAATCCAAGACCAAACCGGTAGATACTTTACAGAAGATCACGGATTTTGCCACGGCAAAAAAGATGTTGACAGGGGTTGTGGAATTCCGTGAACATCAGGAATATAAAGGCTTAAGACGGATTTTATTCCGAAACGGAGGTATCTATAATAGCCCATACGATGAAGAGGGTTTTGTGGCCTATTATCCTTCGGAAGATATTATTCTGTTTGAGGGTGGTCATTCTTCGGATGTAAGTTTTGATCTTAAGGACGGTCGGGAAACGGAAATTGCAGGTAATCCCGATTTGATGTATAATTCACCCCAGAAAACCGTTCGATTGAATGGTTATTATCCTGGACAGGAATGTGACACCTATTTTATCCAAAAAAAGATGGCAGGAAGGTTTGAAAATATCATTCCCTTATCGGAAGTTTTTGAAAAAAGGGAAAAGACTTTCTTATGCCATATCCCCGAAGCCTTCTGGCAAAACGAAGAGGTACTTTACATGAAGGAAGTCATGTTTTGGGAGGAAAATAAACATGTAACCAAATATTACAAAATAACCCTTATCAATACCAATTTTGAGCCGGTGAAAGAGGCTGT
This sequence comes from Sphingobacterium sp. 1.A.4, assembly GCF_002734245.1. NCBI lineage: Bacteria > Pseudomonadati > Bacteroidota > Sphingobacteriia > Sphingobacteriales > Sphingobacteriaceae > Sphingobacterium > Sphingobacterium sp. 1.A.4. Next base: position 137,367 of record NZ_PEAZ01000074.1, on the reverse strand, counting down.
TTGGAGATCTAAAAATCCGTTTGATTTTATTCCAGAGGGATATAAACTATTTAAGGACGAATATCCGGCGGAGGGTCAGGAAGATGGGCTGATCAAAGGGGATTTGAATAAGGATGGATTAGAAGATGTGATTATGCTGATCAAGGGAACTGATACGAGTATGGTGGTTAAGAATACGCATGGGAAAATGGTGGATAGGAATAGAAGGGGGATCATTATACTGTTCAACAAAAAGGATCATTATGAGTTGGGATTGAAAAACTATACCTGTTTTACCTCTGAAAACGAGGAAGGAGGAGTTTATTTTCCCCCGGATTTAGGAATTATGGTGGAGCGAGGGAACCTAAAGATTCATTATGCACATGGTAGATATGGGCATTGGGCCTATACGTTTACTTATAGGAATCGGGATTTTGAAATGATTGGATACGATGAGAGTTCGAATCATGGACCTGTTGTTTTAAGCGAAACGAGTATAAACTTTCTGACCAAAAAGAAACTGACGAGGAAGAATATTAATCAAGCGGAGGATGATGGTGGTGAGGAGGTTTTTGAGGATACCTGGGAGGATATTAGTTTGGAAGAATTAACAAGGTTATCGGAGATTAGGAATTTTGAAGAGTTTGATGTTTCTGAAGCTTATAGTAAGCCATAGAGGTTGTTATATGCTAAGCCATAAAGGGTGTCATCCTTAGTAAACTTAATGTCATCCTGAGCAAAATTAATGTCATCCTGAGCGTAGTCGAAGGATCTGTACGGTTGCTTACGAACAGATGCTTCGACGATGTTCAGCATGACATGATGCTCAGCATGACATCGTGCTCAGCATGACATGGTGCTGCCTTTATCAAATTTCTCTATACCCAGCACCGAATATCTCAACTTATCCCTATCTTAGTGTTGAAAACCAAAATTATTAACACTACCAATGAAAAGAATCTTTCTAAGTATCGCCCTATTGCTTTCTATAGGAGCTTATGCACAAGCCCAAAGTGGCTTTGGAATAAGAGGAGGTTTAAACCTAGCCCAAGAATTTTCTAGGACGGATGATATGACCGCCATCACTAAGATTGCACCGCATTATCATTTAACAGCCTACTATGATGCCCAGATCAAACCTACATTTTCCATACAACCCGGATTATCCTTAGAAAGAAAAGGGGGAGCTTATGAAGAAGATGGCAGAAAATACACAGATAAATTTCTTTATCTCCAATTACCTGTCAATTTTTTAGGTAGAATCCCTACCCGAAAAGGCGACTTTTTTATTGGTGGCGGATTTTATCTAGCATATGGAATAAGTGCAAAATTATCTTCTGGAGGTGTTTCCGTAGATTTAGAAATGGGAGAACTAGAGAACCAGATTAAGCCATTCGATGCTGGTTTGGGTACCCTGGCTGGCTTTAGACTGAATAATGGCCTGGTCTTCCACCTAGCCTCCGCTGCAGGATTTGTAAATATGTCAAATCAATCACAATCAAAATTTTTTAACAGAACAAGTTCGATAGGTATTGGATATGAATTTAATAAGAGATAAAAAGTCTGATTAAAAATTGTTTTTCAATCCTGCTAAGGTTATCAAATATTTATCGATGTAAAAGTCTTTGTCTTTGGATTTATATTGCTGGATATATCGGGGATGTTCAAGAGCCGTCATTTTTTCGAATAGCTGTTCTTCCCTATTAATGATTTCCAGGAATTTTAAATTTTTCTTACCAAGGACAAAGACTTCTGAAGTATCCAGGCCAAGTTCGATATGTCTTTTCAAGGAGGTAATCATAAAAGGTTTCACATCTTGAAATAAGGCCATATCATCATAATAATTGGCATTGGTCCATTGTCTGTTCTTTCCCTGGCGGATGATCGCCAAAGGAAAGGGGGAATTGACATAAAATTGGGAATAGAATCGTTCGGGCCCTCCAAACGCCCTAACCATATCATAGAAAAAAACGGATGACACTTCGTGGGTATGGGCAGATTGCATTTCAATTCCGCACTCGGTTTTCAAGCGTTTAGTATCGGTAAATGGAACGCCCGTAACCCCAGCACCATGCCGACTAGGGTTAATGCCTATGATAAACTTTCGCTTATTGTTGTCGTTATAGTATTTATGGTAGAATTGTGCCATCACTACCAATGTTTCCGGATTTTCAAGAAATGGATTCATTACCCTGAAATCTGGGGGTAAATTCCCTTGATAATGCAGGGTTTTGTTAAAGCTGATGATTTTATCTGCTAAGGTAGTTGACATTCATTCAGGATTTGATGGCTGATTTTTAATTGATGACCGATTGTTCCAATTCGGTTGGTTTCATTTTAATGCCCAATAATGCACCAATAATTACACCCAAGATCAAGCTGGACACGAAATAGCCGGTTAGGCTAAATCCTCTATCAATATCCGCCATGATCCCTACTGACGTTTCCAAAACAAATCCAATAATAGAGAAGGTAATTAGATTTTTGATAAGGTTACCTTTTACGTTATAATACGAGATTAAAAAAGATCCTAAAAGGTATATAAAACCAAAAATAAGACCATTTGAAATGATTTCTAAATTATTAAAGATTCGGGTAGAAGACGCTAATAATTCCGTTGCAAAACCAAAGATCAACAGCAATAAAATGGACGGTTTAGCCAACAACGATTTTAAACTGATATGACCTACGTTTTTTAGGCTAAAGATAATACTGAGAGCTCCTAAACCCAGACTCACTCCCAATAAATAGAGACTAAACTCGACATAATCATTATCAAATTTATAGATTGGATATCTCAAAGCATCTATCATTTGAAAATTCAGTTGCCTTGGAATGAAAATCGTCATAGCCAATGGAATAAAAGCCAATAACACTGTTTTAATCGGATTAATATCCACTTGTCTTTCCAAAAAGCGGGAGATGTTATGCTTTTTCTTTACAAGATAGAAAATCAACACTATTAAGGCAATATGGAATAGAACAACCATTACAGAAGAACCAGCCGATGTATGATAATTTTTGAAAACAAGTAGGTAAAAACCTCCTCCTAATAGTCGTAGAAAAGTCCATCCTAGTGCCAATAATGCTACACCCAAAAACAAATAAGCCCATATCTTATTGGTCTGGACACTAGGATTCACCTTGCTGTATTCATTAGTCAATATTTCCGTATCGCCTAAGCGGTGACGGGCAACCATAAATGCTTCTTCGGGATTTAATCCATTGGATTTCAATTCTTCGAAGGCATCATACAAATGCGCCTTTAATTCAGCGAGATCTGAATCGGTGGTACTGCCCTTTTGCTGAATGAGCAGGATATGATTGGCAATTGCCTGATCTAAATTGAAATCGGTTTTTCCCATAATTGATGTATTAAATCATTGATAAAATTCCATTGTTCATATTGATTGTCTAGTTCTTTTCTACCCTTCTCGGTCAATTGGTAATATCTTCTTGGGCGACCGGAATCTAAATTCTTCCATTCGCCAAGGATCCATTCCTTTGTCTCCATTTTTTTTAACACAGGGTATAACGTACCTTCAGCCACAGAAAGTTCTGATCCTGTTTTTTCCTTCAAAAGTTGGATAATTTGATATCCATAACTTTCTTGCCTTTTCAAAATCAGCAGGACGAGTGGTGCCAAGGCACTTGCCATTAATTCTTTACTAAGTTCTTTCACAGAACAATTATACTTAGAAGTTCTAAGTATTCAAAATACTTTTGGAATAATAATGAATAACCGCCCCAGAATTAAATCTTTTTATATACTGAAGAGTAAAATCCGTCCTACTATTAATATTCTCAAATAATTGTAAGCCGGGTCCTGCAATGATGGGAAAAATGCAAAGTTGGAATTCGTCAATTAAATTTAAGTTGAGCAATTGTATGATCAAACTTCGGCTACCGACCAAAATAACCTTGCTACCTTGTTCTTTTAGATCGATAACTTGATCATACAATGTACTACCTGCTAATTTCGCGGAATCCCAGCCAGTTGATAACATGGTATTGGAAAAAACTATTTTTGGAATTTTATCGATGGATTCAGCAAAATCATTTCTAGATTTAACATCTGAAGGCTCATCAATCAAATTTTGCCAATATTTCATAAGTTCAAATGTCTTTCTGCCATAAAGGATTACATCTGCACGCTTTAATAGATCAGCATAATGCTCGTGTACTTCTTGATCCGGATTAGGGATTCTATGATCACAATTTCCATCAATGGTCATATTGAATGCAGCAATGATTTTTCCCATATTCTTTTTTATTTCTAATGTAGGTATGTATAAAGGAATTCGGATTGCCATATGGCAAGAAATATTCCTGCGAAATAAGCTGATCGGTTACATTAAAGCTGATTCTTAATTATTTCAAAAATTCGATCCTCTGGTATAAGGAAATCAGCATCCGTGTATGGGATATGCTGATCTATCCTCAGTCCCTTTTTCTGGGTTTGATCATTGTTGGGATAAAAAATGGCATTTCCTGTAAATTCCAATTGATATCCTCCAGGAAGCATCAACCTTTTGATATCACCATCAGCTCCCGCAGTCTGTTGACCTATCGTAATCGATTGAGGAAAGATATGCTGTAGATTCATCGTGTTCCATTCGCTGGCACTTAATGTTTCTTCATTGACCAGAATGAATACTTTTCCTTTATATTGGTGCGATTTGAGTTTTTGGTTGGCAGGGAAATAGGTTTCTGGGTTTTGGACATAGGAAAAAGTGCCAATATTGCTCAAATTCTGTTGGTAGTATTTCCCAAAATAATTGCTTTTTTGACCGAAATACTTGTATACATAGGTATAAATAAACCCTCCCCAATCGGGATAGGCTCGCATATCAAAAACGATTGCTTTTTTTGATGCTGCATTAGTGAAAAGGCTGTCCATCGTTGAATCGATTTTATTATCCTCGACATCTTCAATAAAATAAAAGGTCTGGTCAATTCTGAAATAGGAAATATCAGGATGATTTAATGTCCGATTGTTTTTTAATTGTATTTTTCCCCTTAGGTAGGAAAGAATAATCTCCAATTCTGCTTTATTAGTTGGATTTACAAGTGCTATTTTAGTCTGAAGTATATCTGAATGCCCTGCCTTTTGAACTGTGAGGTTTTTAATGGTATCATCATCCATCCACAGCAGATTTTGCTGATAATCCGATAAACGGATTAATAAACCTGCTCTATTGGATGTAGAAAGTAATTTACTCTTTTCCAGGATGATCTCTGAGATTGACTGGCTATTAATTGCTTTTATTCTGTCCCCAACAGCAATATTTGCTTTTTCACAAATTTCTGGGATGATAATGTGGGTGACCAAAACATAATCATCTAGGATCTGATAATCAAAGGGTGCAAAAAATGATGTGTGGTAGATTTCTTTTTTATGATGAAACTGATAATAGAATTTATAGGAATGTGTATCTTCCAAAAGTGCTACCGATTTAGCAAGGACAGTTTCAAATGCTTTTCTAGAATCTGCAATTAGGCATTCATCAATTAAACTCTTCAATGTTTCCGTAGAATGCCCATCCATTAAATATTTATGTGGATATAAATAATCTATTGCTCCAATTATTTTAGCTAACGCCAGTAGTCTGAATTTCAATGGAAGGTTCTCCTCTTTAGAAAAATTATAAGCCTTTTCATGGGGGATATCGATGGTAAAACCATCTTTTGGAACATAGTAATGTTGTTCTCCTATAAACCTATTTCTATGAATTGCTCTAAGTAGTTTTTTATTCTTAATGGTAATTGATGGATTCCTTTCAAACCAATCAAAATCTTGATTATCATCAACTATATCCGATGGGGCATTACCTTTTTTTGTAGAATTAACAATATTAGTCAATCCTTTTGTTAGCAAAGAAATAGACTGGTTGATATTTAAATTTTTGCTTTCTATATGGTTTAAGAATAGGCTATCTGCATCCAGCTTACCACTTGCCAAATCAGGATGATAATATTTAAGGAAATTCCAAACTTTTATAAAATCAAAAACCGGATTTTCTTTCGCGTGTAATTGTTGAAGGAAGAAAAGGCATATAATTAGGAAGATTTTTCTCATTGTTTATTGGCTAGTGCTTGATAGTAACCTAAAAATACGTGATAAATTATTAGGGAACAATTAATAGGGATTTAATATAATAGTTAGATCTAAATAGTCCCTTATATTTTATAAATTAGATTCGAAATGTAATGGAAATGTTAGTGATGTGTAGGGAAAAGACGGGTTTTGGAAAGTCTTTCAATTAGGACTCTTTTGGGCATAGTTCGCTTCGAAGTAAAAGCATACTGAAAGTATGCTAAAAGTATGTAAAATGTATGCTTTGCATACTTACTTTATACTTTAACCCTGCTTTAAACATACTTAAAGCACGATTACAGCCCGAAAACAAACATATTTTGAATGGCAAGGTTGGAGACGCTGTAGAGAAAATGGATAATAAATGTTAAAGAAGAAAAGAATCCGGTGAATTTATTGAAACATGATTCAACGCTGCGAACTGCAATTGGTCTTCAAAGGCATTATATACAATCACCCAGTCAAAATCTGCCGGGAAAAGAACAACATCATTTCCTTGAATATCTAATATATTAGCAGTAGCATATTCCGCGAACTGCTTCAGGTCTACCTCCAGCATTAATGAATATTCCACCCAGCACAGATAAGCGAATTGGTCAAATAAGCGTTGTTCCTTAATAAGGTCCTGCAATACACCACACTGAGTACCCATCACGGCTACAATCGGCAGCTCAGGAAAATAACGCGTTGTATGTACTGTGGGATACCGTTTCATTAACTGTTTCAGCAAATTAGTATCGACCTCTATAGGTATTGGTGGTAGATTGTGATGCATCAATGTATCATCGCGGAGCTGTTCCAACAGTATAGCTTGCAAGTCGTTAGGAACAGCGCGTAGCGACACCACCCGAAAGCGAATATCCAAATGTTTCATTTCGGCTAATACATCCAACAAAGGATATACATAATTCTTTGCAAATGCATCAAACTTAAGTTGTAGCTGTAGGTGCTCCCTTTTTTGCTTTAGAATATTAATATATGTAGAATCCATACTGTTTTTCTTTATTTTTAACCACGTATAGTACAAATATTTACGAAACCAACACTCTCCTTAAACAATTTTATTGATTCTGGTAATAACTTTATGATTCTTAAGTTTCCAATTTAACTTCAATTATTTTGTTTTACTTAAATAGGAGTTTACTAAATGAAGTATTTTACTTTATCTCATTTCCCTTTTTGTCAATACTAAACCATTTATTATTTAGCGTTACATGAGCTTCTCCACCAGAAAAGCTGGCAACACTATCATATTTTATTGCAATGATTACTTTACCCTTTTTGTCAATAAAACCCCATTTTTTATTGCTTTTTACAGCTGCTAAGCCTTCAATATAATCTTTAACAATTTCATACACTTCTTTTCCAGTTTTATCTATAAAATTGATTTTATTGTTTAATACCACCGCTGCCAGACCTTCAGAAAAACTATTGACGATTTCATATTTAAAAGGAATTAATTCATTCCCCGTTTTATCTACAAAACTCCATTTATTATTAAATTTTACATTTGCAAATCCTTCGGAAAAATCACCCGCATCCTCATATTTTGAGAGAATTACTTCTTTACCTGTTTTATCTAGAAAACCCCATTTATTATTTAGTTTTATTCTTACAAATCCTTCGGAAAAGTTACTGGCAAATTCATATTTCAAAGGAATTACTTCATTACCAGTCCTGTCTATAAAGCCAACTTTTTTATTCAATAATACTGCTGCCATGCCTTCGGAAAAAAAAGAAACATCATCATACTTTATAGACGTTATTTCTCTACCTGTTTTATCTATAAAACCATATTTATCGAAAAGTTTTACTATTGCAAATCCTTCGGAAAAGCTATCGGCAAATTCATATTTAAAAGGAATTACCACATTTCCAATTTTGTCTAGAAAGCCTACTTTATTATTTAAAACAACTACTGCCAAACCTTCTGAATAATCTGTAATTCCATCATATTTTATAGCGGTGACTACTTTTCCTAGTTTGTCTACAAATCCCCATTTTTTGTTTAAGGCTACTCTTGTCAATCCATCGGAAAAATCATAAACATATCCATATTTTAAAGGAACAACTTCATTTCCGTTTTTATCAATAAATCCCCATTTATTATCTAATTCTACTCTTGCCAATCCATTGGAAAAACCAAAAGCGTTTTTATATTTTAAAGGTATTACCACCTTACCTGTTTTATCTATAAAACCATGATAACCATAACTTATAACTTGTGCCAGACCTTCGGAAAATTTACCAACACCCGAATATTCATGTTTTGAAAAATTAAATAGTATGTTGCCAGTGCTATCATCAATAATAAGATATTTATCGCCTGAGATGCCCGAGCGATTTATAATAGACTGAGCTAAGCTAAAGCTTACCATAAATAGCATGATTGTTGTTATGAATAGTTTGATTCCGTACATGTTTTCTGATTGTTTGTAGTTAAAGTAGTCCAAATTTCGTTGCAATTTTATTCAGTTCGAGTTTCACAATCTCGCCTTCATCGGTTTTTTCGCTTACTTTATCATAAATTTTATTATACTCTAATAGCTTTTTATTGATGTCTTTTTTGTGTTTCTTTAATTCGGCAGAAGTCCAATTTTCGAACGTAGCGCTTATTCCCAAAATAGTCGGGCTATGGATTTCTTTTATTCGCAAATAAGCATATTCAAAATCAAGTAACATTCTAGCTGTTTCCCATTTTAGCTCGCTATTGTTTTTTAATGAACTCTTTTCCATTACTTTTGCCATCAGCTGGCTATATTGAAACAATCTGTAAAGAGAATTTCCACCTCGAACTTCCTTGTTAAATAATAAAGACATGATATAATCAAAATTCTCGACCGATTTTTGTATTGTATGAACTTCGATTTTATTGTTGGTTAAAAAGATTTCGGGTTCTTTGGAATAACGAACAATTAAAGGGAATGAGCGGTTGATGTCCTGCTCTATTTCAGATCGAAATATTTCTGTCCAGTTCGGCTGCCTATTTAATAGTTCCATTGAAATTTCGGAATCAGAAATTGTTTCTAAATATCCTATCAAAGAGTCATAAGCTTCTTTTTTGGAATTAAATAGCTGGATATAATCCTGAATATCCAAATTGGCTCCTTCATCCAGAAAATAATGGAAAAGAAAATCAATTGATTTCAGTCTGTTGTAATCAATGGCTTTCTCATTTTTACAACTCTCTATCAAGTCACTTATCCTCTTCCCTATTTCTGGATTGAATTCAATCTTATAGCCTATAAAAGAATGGGAAAGCAAATGTGACTTCCATAAATGATAAATGATGTATTGATCTTTATCAGGAAAGTCGACCAAAAATCTCTTAATGATTTTACTTGAAATATCTTTATAATTTTGTTGCTGTTTCTTTTCTGTCTCGGAAAACTCAATATTATAGATATTCTCATGATATAAGCCTTTTCTTAAATAATCAAATAAAGGCTCATGCTTAGAGAGTAAACTAAAATAATTGCCAAAGAGTTCTAATATTAGTTTTTCTGTAAGATATCGTCCTTAAAATCCAAGACATATAATTCGGATGCTGCTTTTGCAAGAGGAATATAACTTCTTTCATCTCCACGCGAAGCGAGATGGCGAAACATATGAAATGCTGAGCTAAGAAATTTCGTTTTCTCTTCTTCTCGGATTGTTCTATCCGCGACACTTTTATATAGCACTGCTGTTGCAAAGGTTTTAAAATCCGATTCGGGGAGTATGCTTAAGGCTTCAACGATAGGAGTAACCTGCTCAGGATATTTATTCATAAAATCGGCATATGAACCTAATGGATTACTAAGATCAAACACAAAAAGATGGAGCTTATCCTCCATATTTCCTCCGTTAAAAATCGCGTCGTACTCGGTTGTAAGCTTATTAACATCTATCTCTTTGGCATCAAAAATCTTTTGAATATTAACGATCTTAGGGTTCTTCGAATCCGGATAACCAAAAGCTCCCTTTGCACTGTTCGCATGCTGTGCGAAACTACCGTTCATCATAAACAGCATTAGTGCCAATATAAATAGCTCTAGTGCTCTCATTTTACTTTCTTTTTATTAATTTCAGTAGCTTTTCCATAATAACGTATGGAAAATATTCCATCATAATCTTTATCATAAAGGAATAGTTCGTCATAATACCCAGAACTAGATATGGTTAACCATACTTTATAGCCTTCGATAGCAAAAATATATAGTAAATTATTGAGTTTTGGATCTTGATGGCCTTTATTATTTTCTATCTTAATATCTGACACAATTGGAAACTTACCGAATTTCTTTTTATTAAAATCAATAAGAAATTCTTTCTCCGATTTAGTATTTTCATTTAAATCATGAGCTGGTTTATATTTTAAGCTTGCTTTAAACTTATACTTTTGTGCTGCTACACTGTTAAATGCTGCATAGGCTACAACGAATAGCCCAGTTAGACCCAATTTTGCAATTGTTTTCATTCTTATAAAAATTTTCATTTTATTTTCTCTTTCAAATTAGTAAGTGTCAATTGTTCAATTCTCACTGAGGAATATATTTAAATCCATAACATAGTATTTCATTTTTCTTATTGATTCTGGGATTAAAACGAAAAATTAATGCTGAACAAGATAGCATTGAGTCGGAAGCCGGAAGCCGTATTTCAGTGTCAACTGTGATCTGCTTTTTTGAATAGGTACCAATAGTTTAGTAGCACGTATAAATCTAACTCTATCATTTTTTTCTATTAACTTTTTATAGTTTGATTCTTTCACACCTTTGAAATCTTTAATGTTTTTTTTGTGCCAGCACAGAGACCGTTAGGAAAAACACCATGCCATACATGCTTACCATAATTTTGATGATTCTTGACATATTTTATTAGATTTATTACCTATTACAAAGCTACCCGAACATATCATGTAGATAAATACCTAGAGCTAGGTATTTTATTCATCCAATCTGGTAAATTTAGCTTTTGACCCCAATATGCTGTTCTCTTAGCATTTCGGAGAAATATTAAGCTCAGCAAAAAAAATAAAATGACTTTCGGATTTTACAAGGGGAAAACTGCATGTTACCTTAAAAAGGATAAAAAATATCCGATATATTTCTGAATGGATTATTGATAATTAGCACCTTCGCTAGGAAGGAAGGATTGTGCCAGATCTGCCGGCGCAAATACGAATCTGCCTCACATGGGCACAAAAAAAAGCCCTAACTTTCGTTAGAGCTTTTTAAGTCGTCCTGTCGGGACAATTTTCGAACCATTTTATTAATGATTTAAAACTGTTGTTGTCCGATATTGACTTTTAATATCATAGAAAATTCAAGTAAATGAACTTTATCTTTTTTTATTAACGGTGCAAAAATATGCATTTATAGTAATACAAAGCAACAATTTCGTTGCGAAAATTTCGAAATAATTTATAAAAAACTCTATGCCAATACTTTAATTAAAATTATAAGACAATTTTAAAGCATAAAAGATTAATTTAATCAGTATTTGCAAATAATATGAGTTCTATAAACGCTAAAAATGTTATTGGTAATAATTTAGTAAATTGTATTTACAGCATTTAATTTTTATATAACTATACATACATAACTTCATTTAGTGTATGAAATGTCACACATTTAAACTCTGTTTTCATTTTTCGTCCTGCTCATCCATTCTTTTGATAAGTGCATCGCGAAGACTATCGAGAAATTTGGTTCGATTTATCTTCCTTCCTTTTAATTCTAAATAAGAATGATAGAAGTCTCCTAAATCAATATTAAACATATTCTCAAATGTTTTTGCTATAACCTTAATATCAATATTACCATTTTCAATTGAACCATTGGAATGTAGAGAATAGATTAACTCAACCAAAGCTGTTTTACTACCAGTCCAATTTAAACTTAAATTTTTTGATATATGTTTTTTATTATTGTTATTCAATTGGTCTTCAAGATATACCTGTATTAAATCGTTGGCAATAATTTTAGCTACTTTATAATCGTGTGAGGTTGCAAATTTATGATCTGCTTCAAAATAATAAGTATCTAAGCTTAATTTTATATCATGATTTCCTCTGATAAAGTATTTTTTATCTAAATGGGTGCTATTAGTTCTGTAGTATTTATAAAATTCCAAATTAGCATCAAAAAAACGCTTGATCTTACTAAGCTCAAGATTGAGATATTGTTTAATAATTTTATCACCTCCTCTGGGCCGTTTTGTTTCAATTTTATATATAGAATTTAAATATATCAATTTTGAAACTAACTGAGGTTTAAGTTGTTTGAAAAAGAATATTTCTTCATCTTCATCTTTGAATCCTTTTTTCTTGACATATTCCTTTGCCGAATCAAGCCTTTGTAAAACTAATACAATAGCATTTTCATACAACTCTAACGAGTTATTGCTATGCTCGTAAGTCAGTTCAGTTATTCTATCATCCAATTCATTCATCAAAGAATGGCAATAATCTATCATTAAAACAAGGGGTAGACTTACCTGTTTTTCAGACAAATTAAAAGTGTTAAATTAGTTTGTTATATATTATGAAAAAGAGCAAGTTTTCAGAACATCAAATCGTCAATATTCTCAAAGAATATGAGTCAGGCAAGTCAACCAAGGATATCTGTAGAGAACATGGTATTTCCGCCCCGACTTTCTACCAATGGAAGCAAAAGTACGGAGGTATGGATGCACAACACCTTAAAGAGTTAAAAGCACTACAAGAAGAAAACGCTCGTCTAAAACGGATGTTTGCAGATTTGAGTTTGGACCACCGTATTTTAAAAGATATAATTGAAAAAAAGCTCTAAAGCTTTGTGAACGTAAGGAGCTGGTCGATGGGGCAATGAAAGAGCAAGGGATCAGTATTCACAGAGCCTGTAAGATTGTTTGCATGAGTCGTAGTATGTATTATTACGTTCATAAAAAGAACGATCAAACGGTTATTTCGAAGTTAATGGATCTTGCGGCTCGTTATCCTACCCGCGGGTTCCAGACCTATTATGGTAAGATACGTCTAGAAGGTCTTTTGTGGAACAGAAAAAGGGTACTTCGGGTTTATAGAAATATCAATTTTAAGCTCAGAATCAAACGCAAACGCCGCATTCCCTCAAGGATTAAAGAGAAGCTCTTCGTTCCCGGATCAGTTAATGAAACTTGGTCGATTGATTTTATGAGCGACTCGCTTGCCAATGGCAGAAGGTTTAGGGTGCTCAATGTCATCGATGATTATAATCGTGAGTCATTGATAAATGAAGCATTCTATTCAATACCGGGGGTTAGACTGGTACAAAAAATAAAGGAATTGATCATGGATAGATCTACACCCAGGCGAATTAGAACAGACAACGGTCCTGAATTTTTGTCAAAGGTCTTCACTGACTTCTGTACTGAAAACGGAATTGAACTGCAATATATACAACCTGGAAAGCCCGCTCAAAATGCTTACATCGAACGGCTGAATCGAACATTTAGAGAAGATGTACTAGACGCATACCTGTTTGATTCGCTAATAGAAGTTAATGCTATTGCTTATGAGTGGCAGATTGATTACAATGAAAACCATCCACATACAGCCCTAAATGGACTAAGTCCGTGGTTATACGCTAAAGAATATTTAGTTTCTTAATGCGTATTTTTATATTTATTCAATGTTTGAAAAACGGGAAGGCTTCAAAGGATTTTAAATTTAAAAACTGGCATAAAAAATAAAATGAGGTAATAATTGCAGGCATCCTACAATAAATTACCTCATTTTAAATTGCGATAGTACAATTATTTAAAAGAATACTATCCATTATCACTCTCAGGATAAAATATAGAGTGATAAATTACTCTGCTAAAGGTTCTGCTTTAAATCCTTTTCTCTTAACGATAGCGATGATCTCATCTTCTGTAATTCCTTCTGATTTTACAGTTAAGATTTTATCATTATTAGCTGTATCTACATTCCATTCACAGATACCTTCCGCACTGTCAAAATCTGCTTTTACTTTTGATACACATCCTCCACAATTAAGGTTTGTCTTGAATTGAAATTCTTTATTTTCCATTTTTTAATTTATTTATAATGTATATTTATACTACAAAATTCTGTATTTTCTTATTTTTTTTATTATGATATTCCTTGTTTGATTTACGATTTTTACTGATTTTTTTTAGTGTTTGTGATGATGATTATGACCTTCGCTCGTTTTGTTACCCTCAGCAACATGTACCGTAAAATCTACAGTGTGCACTTTATTACTAATCTTAAATTGCATCCACATTCTATATAAACCTGGTTTCTTGATCAGTGTTTCTGCATAAATCTGATAACTTTCATTAGACATTGGGTGAATATGCAAAAATTCTTTTTCAGCTTTGCTTATCATTACAATATGAGCTTTTGCTCCTAAATAGTTTTGCAATTCAGCGTCATTAATCTTGTTACCATTTTTTAGAATCTCAAATTGCAATGGCTGGCTTGTATTTGTTTTCAAATCTGCACCATTCAATAATTTGGCAGTATAACCATCTGATTCCGATTCAAATTTTGCATTTGTATCTAACTGTGCTATTTCTGTAGTATTTCCTACTACATTTAACGAATGTTTGTAAACATTCCCTTCCTCGTTCTCAGGCTTATAATCTACAAAAAATAAGTAGTCCCCAGCAGTTGGAAATATTTCATCAATAAGATAAGAACCGTCTTCTTGTTCAATGGGATGGATATGGTCAAACCAAGTTAGTTCTTCATTCACAACTAGAAGATGCATTTTCATTTCATGTACTTCTTCTAATGACACAACTTTATCTTCGTTCTTTACAATGATTTTAAACTGCGTCGATTTCCCTGCTTCAATAACTTCAGGTTCAGAAGATATAATCACATCAAAATGTTTTGCTGTTCCTTTATTTTCTGGAACTAAATTCATTCCACATTTTGAACATTTATCACCTTTATTCCCTTTGACTTCTGGGTGCATAGGGCAAATAAATATATTTTCGCTGCTGGATTGATGTTGTGTATTCATAATATTTTTTTTTAAAACGTTAATTATTTTGATATTATAACTTGATTCTTTTCTAATTACAAAGTTCCTTATTATTTCGTTTTTATTAGTTACGATTTTTTGGAAGATAATTGTGATTTTTACTGATTCTCGTGCGCGCTCTTATTTGTCATTGTAATTTTAATTACCGCAATTAATGTAATAAGAAGCATTGGAATTAAAACAATATTAATGCCATTCCAGCCCCAATTATTAAATAAACTTCCTGCAAAAAAACTGGCAATACTGATTACTGCAAAAACCGTGAAGTCATGAAATGCTTGTGTTTTTTCTTTCTCTTCAGGTCTATATACTTGTGTTAATAATGCGGATCCACCAATAAACAAGAAGTTCCAACCTAAACCAACAATAAATAATGCCGATACGAAATGTGTAAAATCGGTACCAGAAAGAGCAATGAAAATATAGAGAAACAAAATCGACAATCCAGTTGTAATGATTCTATAAACTCCAAATTTCTGAATGAGGATGCCTGTAAAAAATGAGGGCAAAAACATACCTAACACATGCCATTGAATTACAGTTGCCGAATCATCAGAACTATGACCGAAACCATGCATTGCAATAGGCGTAACCGTCATAGACATTCCCATCACCGCAAAAGCTGTAGCTGATGAAAGCACAGCTAAAACGGCATCTTTACTTTTGAAAATTTCTTTTAATGAACGACCTTTTTTTAAAGATTCATTATTTCGAGCTACCGGCTTTGCTTGAAATTTAAGTAACGAAACTACTCCAAATGCCAAGACACTTAAAAGTACAATAGAAAAAAAAGAATATGCATAAGGCATGCTTCCCAAATGCTGTGTAAATCTTGCCAAATTAGGTCCCGCAAATGCTGCAACGACACCTCCGGCAATCACAAAAGAAATGGCTTTACTCTTTGCATTATCCGGCACAGAATCTGCAGCCGCAAAACGATAATACTGTGAAAACCCTTGATAAGCGCCAATCAACATATTTCCAATAGCAAAAATCCAGAACGAATTCTGAACAATTCCATACCAAGAAACTAAGCCAGCAAGAACGCCTATCAATGTTCCAATCATAAAGGCTTTCCTTTGACCTAAATTTTTAATAATTATTGACGCTGGAATCATCATAGCTGCTGCGCCAACTGTAATCATCGCAACTGGAATGGTTGACATGTTTTTATCAGAAGCCATAACCATTCCTACAATTCCTGAAAGTGTAATGACTAATATCGATGCGGTCTGAAATAATGCTTGTGATAAAAACAAGAGGTATACATTATTCCATTTTATTTTAGCTGTCATAATCTTAAAAATTTACAATACAAAATTGTCAAATTAGTTTAATCTTCTTGTTGTGATATTTCTTGTTTGATTTATGAGGTTTACTGATTATTCCGTACTTGTGTAAAATAAAAAACGGTTATGACGTAATGTAATAACCGTTTTTATTTCCCTTTGTTGTTAATATTAATAATTAACTGATAAACCTACTCCAAAGCCCATATCGCTATCATAATGTGTTCTCACACCGATATGTCTTGTAAGGATATATCGCAAATCTGCCATATATTCCATATCCGTATTTACCATAAACCCTGCTCGCAATCTTTTGGAAAGAGGTATATCCTCTCGCATTAGCGAAACACGAAAAATACCATCGTGATATACCTCCGCTTGTACATTAACCAACATAGGTAAGGTATACATAACACCAAGACTAAATGCTCCTCGTTTATCTTTTTTATTTACTTGTCCAAAAAGATTTTTTTCATGCTCATCCATTCCCATTTTACGATAACGCCAGTCGAAACCAATAAAAGGCATCAACCATTGCATTTTTCCTATATAACGACCAAAATGAGTTTCCACTTCGTAACCGTGCATATCATTGTAACCTAATCTCCATTCTGTACCCAAACTATATCGAGCATTCATAAACATCATTTCACCGTCATTACCATTGGTCGCAAAATCATTCTGAGCCATAAAATGAATCATATTACTTTCACGCTGTAACATTTTATAGGCTTTATCCTTATTGGGCAAATAAGGGTTTTTATAATCACCCACAGCAAAAACTTTGTTCATACCTGCCATCATGTGATACAATATATGACAATGAAAAAACCAATCACCTTCTTCATTTGCGAGGAATTCAATGGTATCGGTTTCCATCGGCATAATGTCAATGATGTTTTTCATCGGAGCGTTTTCTCCTTTATCGTTTAGTAATCTAAAATCGAATCCGTGTAAGTGAATAGGATGTCGCATCATCGAATTATTATAGAGTGTAATGCGCAATACTTCGCCTTTCTTTACAGGTATTTTATCGCTTTCAGATAGTACTTTATCATCCATACTCCATACATAACGGTTCATATTTCCGGTCAATGTAAACTTCAATTCTTTTACGGGTGCATTTTTAGGTAGTTCAGTATTATTTGGAGATTTCAGCATGGCATAATTAAGCGTTACAATCTCGCTTAATGCATTCGCATTATAGCGATTTGGATCTTCATTCATATTCATCTCACCATGGTTCATTTGACTATGATCGGTTTTTTCAGCACTTTGCTTCATGTTCATATCTCCATGATCCATTTTGCTATGATCCATTGCTTCGTCTATTTTCTTTCCTTTTTTCTTTTCCTCGCCCGTAATCTCTGGATACATAACGACATTCATATCCATTTGATTCCAACTCATATTCATTCCCATATCATCAAGGTCTCCATTCATTTTCATCATATCGTTCATCATCTTCATACCTTCAAAATATTTAAGACGAGGCATGGCACCAACCATTGTTTTCTCTCCATTCCCGATAAAATAACTGGTAGATTGGGTACGATCTTCTGTTGTAGCCATGAACTCATAAGCTTTACCGTTTTCAGGAATGGTAACCACCACATCATACGTCTCTGAAACCGCAATTATTAGACGATCAACATCTACAGGTTCTACGTCATTTCCATCACTAGCCACCACTGTCATTTTACCACCAGCATATCTTAACCAGAAGTAGGACGATGCACCTCCATTAGAAATGCGCAAACGTACTTTATCACCTGCTTTCAGAGATTTACCATCTATCGATTTCAAATCTGTCAAATGATTTCCATTCATCAATACTTTGTCGTAGTAAACATCACTTACGTCCATCGCCATCATACGTTTCCATTCATTTTTCAGTTTTGTTTTGAAATTTCCTGTACGAATAGCTTCCGCATAACTTTGAGTTGCTCCCTTTTGTATAGCGAACCAGTCGCTTGCGTTATGTAGCATGCGATGAACATTTTCCGGCTTAAGATTTGTCCATTCACTTAACATAATGGGTATTTCTGGCAAATCGTCAATCCCTTTTCTAAATGTTTTATCATCAGCTTTCTTATGCATGATAAAGCTCCCATACATACCAATCTGCTCTTGCAATCCTGAATGAGAATGATACCAATGCGTTCCCGTTTGAATAATAGGGAAACGATACGTAAAGGTTTCACCAGGTTCAATGGGCATTTGCGTTAAAAAAGGAACGCCATCTTCTTTATTGGGCAGAAATAATCCGTGCCAATGCAATGAGGTACTTTCTTTAAGTTGATTATGTAACACTATTTCTGCCGTATCGCCTTCAGTAAATTCAAGTGTTGGCATTGGTATTTGCCCATTTACAGCGATTGCTCTTTTTTCTTTGCCTGCATAGTTTACGATGGTATCTTTTACATACAAATCGTAACGTACTACTTTTTGGGCTATACCGACCTGTGATATGAAGAGCGCTAACAGAGTTAGCAGCAACAACTTTTTGTGAAGAAATTTTTTATTATTCATTTTAAAAATCGCATTGGTTATACAAATATTAAAAGGCATGTTCCCTGAGCAATGCCTTAAAGGTTTTTATTATTTAGTTTCTGCAACTTTACCACAAGTAAGCATTGATGAACCATAATAAGGATTTTTAATATCTTTCTCTTTGCTCAACCAATATGCTTTTTTCATAGGACAATACTGATAATAAACAGGTTGATTTACTTTATCGGACGACTTTACCAGTTTCCACATTATAGTAGAAACATCGTTAAAAGCTGCTCTTTGCTTTTCAATATTGTTTCCAGCCTTGTTTAATTTTTCTGTAGCTTTTAATAGATCGGTTTTCTGTGAAAAATTATCTTCACCTTTTACTGCATCGTTGAAAACCGAAATTGCGGTGCTCGCTGCTTTGCTATCACTACTTACTAAAGCGTTTTTTACACTGATGTAACTGTTTAACAGATTGCTTGTGTTTTGTGCAAAAGCAGAAAATCCAAACAACATTACGGTTATTGCTATTATTAACTTTTTCATTTTTTATCTCTTTTTTATGATTAATGAATTGCTTATTATATTATTGTGAAATAGGTTCGGCTTTAAACCCTTTTTTCTTAATAATTGTTACGATTTCGTCTTCGCTAATTCCTTCTGATTTTACCGTAAGGATTTTATCACTATTTGCAGTATCTACATTCCATTCGCTGATACCATTAGCGCTATCTAAATCACCCTGTACTTTAGCAACACAGTTACCACAGTTAAGGTTTGTCTTGAATTGAAGGTTTTTGCTTTCCATTGTTTTGAACTTTTTAATTGTATTTCTTGAGTACAAAGTTCATAAGATAACAGGTAATATTGGTTGTGATATTCTTTGTTTGATTTATGACATTTACTGATTATTTACCAAAAATAGTTCCACTTGTAATATTTCTGGTTTGTTTTATGACTTTTACTGATTATAATGTTTGTTATAAATAAGTGAAATAAATTTACCAAAGAATAACACTAACTAATTATAAAATGTCTATCAAAACCTTTCTTTCGGTTTTGCATCGTGCTATGTTATAGCTGGGATACAAGTTCTAAATACAACTACACTTCATCCAGTGTACACAAATCATGTATCAAAATCATATTATAAAAATAAAAAACAATGACAAATAAATTAAAAAGCGTTGAATACGGTTTAGAAAAAATATTTGAAGGAGCACAAGACTTTCTTCCACTATTAGGAACTGATTATGTAGAATTTTATGTAGGTAATGCTCTTCAGGCAGCGCATTATTACAAAACGGCTTATGGATTCCAATCTGAAGCTTATGCAGGATTAGAGACCGGAGTAAAAGACAAGGTATCCTATGTGGTAAAACAAGACAAGATCCGTATTGTATTGACCACTGCACTTAACTCTTCTTCTCCAATCGGGGAACACGTGAAAAAACATGGAGACGGAATAAAAGTAGTTGCTTTATGGGTGGAGGATGCCAAAAGTGCATTTGAAGAAACTACCAAACGTGGAGCTAAGCCATTTATGGAGCCTACCGTTACTAAAGATGAAAATGGAGAAGCAATACAAGCGGGTGTTTTTGTATATGGTGAAACGGTTTTTATGTTTACAGAACGTAAAAATTACAAAGGAATCTTTTTACCTGGATTTACGAAATGGGAATCAGACTATAATCCGGAACCTGTTGGTCTGAAATTTATTGATCATATGGTTGGAAATGTAGGATGGAACGAAATGGATACATGGGTAAAATGGTTTGAAGATGTAATGGGATTTGTTAATTTCTTATCTTTTGACGATAAACAGGTTTCTACTGAATATTCTGCCCTAATGTCAAAAGTTATGGCAAATGGTAATGGAAGAATTAAGTTCCCGATTAACGAGCCTGCTGAAGGTAAAAAGCGTTCTCAAATAGAAGAGTACTTGGATTTTTATGAAGACGCCGGTGTACAGCATTTAGCTTTGGCTACCGATGATATTATTAAAACGGTAGAAGAAATGAAAAAAAGAGGTGTAGAGTTCCTATCCGTTCCGCCACAGGCATATTATGATGCTATACCGGATCGCATCAAAGCTCATGCCGACAATTTCAAGGAAGATTTAAATGAATTGCAAAAACTGGGAATTCTGATAGATGCTGACGAAGAAGGTTATTTGTTACAGATATTTACAAAACCTATTCAGGATAGGCCTACATTCTTTTTCGAAATTATTCAAAGAATGGGAGCTAGAGGTTTTGGTGCAGGAAACTTCAAGGCTCTTTTTGAATCAATTGAAAGAGAACAGGAACGCAGAGGTACCTTGTAATGTATAATGTGTAATTTTAGTTTAATATATACAAAGCCCTAAAAAAACAGGGCTTTGTTATTGGGACAAACGTTGGAACAAATATTCATAGATAGAGAAAAAATGGATGCCGGATTAAATAAAAACCAATCGATAGGATATCTGGATTTTGATGATAAATCTGGAAATAGGATAAATAGCAATACGCTGCTGGAAGATTACTATAAAATCATTTATATGGAGAAAAACGGTAGCATTATTGTGGATTTCGTAGAGTACAGCTTTACAGAAAACGTCTTGCTTTTCTTCAGTATTGGTCAGCATTTTCAAATATCCAAGGAATCTAGAGGAAGTATTATTTATTTCAATCCTGAT
Organism: Sphingobacterium sp. 1.A.4; assembly: GCF_002734245.1. Lineage (NCBI taxonomy): Bacteria > Pseudomonadati > Bacteroidota > Sphingobacteriia > Sphingobacteriales > Sphingobacteriaceae > Sphingobacterium > Sphingobacterium sp. 1.A.4. The sequence continues at coordinate 115,803 of NZ_PEAZ01000074.1, read as the reverse complement.
TTTTATTGCATAGCTTTCCATGATAAAGAGCTTGCCTGTGACGGGCTCCTTTTTGATAATGTATTCGAGATGCCTTATCTAAATTTGTCGACGAATCTGGACATACTTTTCTTAAAACTAATCTCGTCTATAAAAAGAGAAATTAATCAAAAAGATTTTTGGGCTGAAGAAATGATAAAAACATACATCAAACAAATAATCATTTCAGCAACCAGAACTTTAATAAAATCAAATAATGACAGTCAAATCATTTCATATGATAAGGAGTTAGCCAGAAAATTCAGTCAATTGGTCGAGCTTCATTATCGAAAGCACCATAATGTCTCTGACTATGCAAATATGCTGAATATCACACCTAAAAACCTCAATAAAAAAATTGTATCTGAAAAACAGGTAGCACCAAGCATCATTATTAAGCAAAGAATTATTCTTCAGGCTAAAAGGTTACTTGCCAATACAACCTTAAGCATTAAAGAAATTGCTGATTATCTCGGGTATGAAGACTACTCCTATTTTGTGCGATTTTTCAAATCTCAAACGGGTCTACCACCCCTTTCTTTCCGAAACGGTCTTTAAAGAGTTCGTTGAAGGAAAAAAGTCCTATTAAGAATGAAGTATATGCATTGATGACACGTTTTTTAGATAGTACTTTTGTCAAGTAATTTAAAACAAATTTAAAAATGAAAGCAAAAGTAACAGCTAAGTGGCAAGGTAATTTTAAAAATGGAAGCGGTAATTTCGATGCGGCACATTCAGCCATTGGAAGCAGTGTTTTTAAACACAATAAATCTGAAGGAGAAAATACCGCTACAAATCCAGAAGAATTGATGGCCGCAGCACACGCTGCCTGTTATACAATGACGTTAAACTATATACTTACAAGCAAAGGGATTGAGGCAGAATCTTTAGAAACATCTTGTACAATAACAGCAACCAGCTTCGATATTACGAACTCTGATTTGGTGCTAAATGCAAAAATATCAGGCTTGAATGAAGAAGAATTTTTAAACTATGCTGAACAAGCAAAAGCTATGTGTCCGGTAGGAAAAGCTTATAAATTAGAGGTTTCACTAGTAGCTACACTAAATTAAGACTAATTTCGTTTATTCTTATTAAAAAAGTCACGTTTTATATTCCGTGACTTTTTTAATAATTGAATTAATAGATAGAAGAAAGGCAGATGAAAATATCTGCCTTCTTAAAAATTACCAAATCTGAATTTTAGATCTTTATCAACAATCCGAGAAGTGAAGACAGTAACAGTACGCACTTCCAACAGTTTAGTCTGTTTTTCATAATCAATCAATTTAAAGATAAATGTAAAATAGTATTTTGTATTTATAGATGTATTGCCTCACCTAAGGCATCTTCAATAGCATCTTTTATGGCTTCACTCATAGTTGGATGTGGAAAGATAGTATCCAATTGCTCGTGCCATGTTGTTTCCAATTTACGCGCAGTTGTGGTTTGAGCTATCAACTCCGTTACATTATAGCCAATCATATGCGTACCAATCCATTCTCCATACTTGGCATCAAAAATCACTTTTACAAAACCATCAGTAGCACCTACTGCACTCGCTTTACCACTTGCCATCAATGGAAATTTGCCTACTTTAATATCCATTCCCGCCTCACGTGCCTGCTTTTCGGTAAGACCAACTGAAGCAATTTCAGGTCCGGTGTAGGTACATGCTGGCATATTTCCGTAATCTAAAGGCGTTGGTTGATGGTCGTATTTACTTTCTTTAAAAGCTATAGCTTCGGCACAAATTACAGCTTCTTTCATCGCTTTGTGAGCCAATGCAGGGCCAGGAATAATATCGCCGATTGCATATATATTATCTATATTGGTTTTACACCCTTCATCTACCAGCACTTTTCCACGCTCTGTTTTAATCCCTAACTCTTCAATACCAATATTTTCAAGATTTGTTACAATGCCTACAGCACTTAACAGTATATCCGCTTCCAATACCTGTTCGCCACTACCATCCGTCTTTTTAATTGTAGCTTTTACTCCCGTAGCTGAAACATCTGCTTTTTCTACAGAAGCATTGGTAATTATTTCAATTCCTTTTTTCTTAAATGATTTTTCCAATTCTTTCGAAATATCTTCATCTTCCACAGGAACAATACGAGGCAAGTATTCCACTACAGTCACTTTAGTACCTATACTGTTATAGAAATAGGCAAATTCTACACCTATCGCTCCACTTCCCACAATGATAATGGATTTGGGTTGTTCAGGTAATACCATTGCCTCACGATAGCCAATGATTTTTTTGCCATCTATTGGAAGATTTGGCAATTCTCTAGCTCGTGCACCTGTAGCAAGAACGATGTATTTTGCCTGATAAGTTGCTGTTTTTCCGTCTGATACTTTAACAGTTATTTCATTTTTGGAGATAACTTTACCAACACCGCTAATGACATCAATTTTATTCTTTCTCATCAGAAACTGAACGCCTTTACTCATTTTGTCAGCAACACCGCGGCTTCGTTTTATAATGGCAGCAAAATCTGCAGAATACCCATCTACCTTTGCTCCATAGTTTTCTGCATGAGCAAGATATTCAAATACTTCTGCGGATTTCATTAAAGCCTTTGCAGGAATACACCCCCAGTTTAAGCAAATTCCTCCTAGGCTTTCCCTTTCTACAATGGCTGTTTTAAGCCCCAATTGTGAAGCTCTAATAGCTGCTACATAGCCTCCTGGACCACTTCCTAAAATAATTACATCATATGTCATAGCATTACTTTTTACGGTTAAACCTTATTAAATCTTTCTTTAAAGCTATTTAAAATAACATTTACGATTATTGTACGATTTTTTGTTTAATTTATGATTTTTACTGATTTCTGATCTTTCTAATTGTCTTTTATTGCTGGAATAACCAGTACTGGGATTTTTACTAAATGGCGTACTTGATTTATCGTTGCACCATACAATAGATCTTTTAATCCTTTATGCCCATGTGCACCCATTACAATAAGCTCTGCCCCGGATTTATTTACAATCTCTCCAATGCTGTCGGCTGTTTTTCCAAAACCAAGCTTTGCTTCTGCATGATAGCCTTGTTGTTGTAGTTGTTTTACATATTCGTCCAAAAATTCGCGATCTTTTACCGTTTCTTCATCTGTACTATCTTGAAGATGGGAGGCAGAGGCAACACTTTCTACAACGTGTATAAGTGTATAGGTACAATCTTTTCCACCTTGTGTAATAGCATAGTTGATAACCTTTTGGTCAAGTTGTTTGAAATCGACAGTAATGGCAATTTTATTAAATGAAGCATAAAATTTTAATTGCAAAGGTTCAGGTTTATCATGCGGTGTTATTTCACAAAACGCTTTTCTGCTAAACAAAGGATATAATGTGGTATATACCAACAAGATCATAAAACCAATCCCACCCAAAATGATTAATCCTTTCCAGACTATATTACCTGAAGTAGCAAAGAAAGTGATAGCCTCTTCTACCAATAGTTTGGAGTTGAGATATACCAGTACGATGGTTATAATCCAAGCCGCTATTTTTATTACGGGCTTGATGGCAAATTTGCCCATTGTCTTTTTATCGCTCACAAAATGGATAAGAGGAATGACCGCAAAACCTAATTGCATACTTAACACTACCTGGCTGAAGATAAGCAGGCTATCGACATTACCTTCACCATTAATGAGAATTACCAAAGCCGCTGGAACTATGGCAAGTAACCTTGTGATAAGTCTTCGCAACAAAGGGTTCATTCGAAAGCGTAGATAACCTTCCATTACTATTTGTCCGGCAAGCGTACCCGTAATGGTACTGCTTTGTCCGGCAGCAATCAAAGCTACAGCAAATAGTTTTGCTGTAAAATCGCTTCCGAGGTGCTGTGGCAATAATTCATAAGCCTGCTTTAGCTCTGCCACGTCGGAACGTCCGGTTTTATAAAAAACTGTAGCGGCAAGAATTAATATAGCTGCATTTACAAGCAATGCCATATTTAGAGCAATGGCACTATCCCAAAAATTGAGCTTAATTGCTTTTTTGATACTGGCATCATCACGATTAAATTTACGTGTCTGCACCAGTGCAGAGTGTAGGTATAAATTATGTGGCATTACCGTTGCACCGATAATACCGATAGCAATGTACAATGCAGTATCATTCTGTATATGTGGTATCAGTCCTGTTGCAATTTCATCTACATTAGGGTCAGCTACCCATATTTGTACAAGAAACGACATTCCTATAACGAATATCAAACCGATGATAAAGGCTTCGAGCTTGCGCATTCCCCATTTTTGCAAAGTCATCAACAGTAATGTATCCAAGGCTGTAATAGCAACACCCCAAATCAAAGGCATTCCCGTGAGCAACTGTAAACCAATTGCCATCCCCAATATTTCTGCAAGGTCTGTCGCAACAATAGCGACTTCAGCAAGTATATATAATACAAAATTGACCTTCTTAGGATAAGTTTCCCGGTTTGCTTGAGCCAAATCTCTATTTCGAACGATCCCTAACCTTGCAGACAAGCTTTGTAGCAACAAGCCCATAATACTACTCATTACTAAAACCCAGAGTAATGAGTAGCCAAATTGGCTACCACCGGCCAAGCCTGTTGCCCAGTTGCCCGGATCCATATATCCAACACTGACAAGATAAGCCGGTCCAAAAAAAGCCAAAACTCTTCGCCAGCGAGATTGACCAGGAACAGTCGTGTCTACAGAATTATGTACTTCGCTTAATGAAGATTGTGATTGTTTTTTAGCCATTTCACAAATATTTTTAGGATAAAAAAACTGCCGCAAGATTTCTTGCGGCAGTCTAGCTTCTTAGTTAGAACTTCATCTTTTGAATTCGAACCGCATTTAGAATAGCTAATAAAGCTACACCTACATCTGCAAATACGGCTTCCCACATGGTAGCCAGCCCGCCTGCACCAAGAATAAGAACAACTGCTTTAACCCCGAAGGCTAAAATAATATTCTGCCAAACAATTTTCTTGGTCTGCTTACCGATGTTAATAGCCATTGGAATTCTAGACGGCATATCATCCTGAATGACAACATCAGCAGTTTCAATAGCGGCATCACTACCTAATCCTCCCATTGCAATCCCAGCATCACTCAACGCAATAACAGGCGCATCATTTACACCGTCTCCAACAAAAGCTACACTGCCATTTCTGGATTTTATTTCTTTAACCTTACTTACTTTGTCTTCCGGTAATAAATCTCCGTAGGCACTATCAATCCCCAATTGTCCAGCTACATGTTCGACTACAGCGCTCTTGTCTCCACTTAGCATAACTGCTCTTACACCCATACTACGCAACTTGTCTATTGTAATCTTAGCATCTACCTTAATACTATCGGAAATGGTCAAATAACCCACGAATTTTCCGCCATATGCTATTGCAATTACGGTATAAACAATATTTGCGGTATCAGCATCATGGTTAATATTAAACTTATCTAATAATTTGAAGTTACCTACCAGTAATTCTTTACCATTTACAGTCGCTTTTAAACCATGACCGGCTATTTCCTCGGTATTTTCTAGCTTGATATTATTATCTATTTCACCGACATAATTATAGATAGCTGTCGCAACAGGATGTGTGCTATGGCTTTCTATCGCGTTTACCAAATTCAGAATTTCAGTTTTGTCAAATTCAGGTTTTAAAATCACTTCCTGAACCTTAAAAACACCTTCTGTCATTGTTCCTGTTTTATCCATCACCACATTCTTAACACTGGCTAGAATGTCAAGATAATTGGATCCTTTAAACAAGATTCCATTGCGACTCGCAGCTCCTATACCTCCAAAATAACCTAGTGGAATAGAAATAACCAAGGCACAAGGACAGGAAATAACAAGAAATACTAAAGCACGATACAACCATTCACTGAACACATACTCGGAAACAAACAATGCTGGTAACAATGCAATTCCGATAGCAAGGAAAGTAACAATAGGTGTATATACTTTTGCAAATTTTCGAATGAATAATTCGGTAGGTGCTTTTTGTGCAGTTGCATCCTGAACCATTTCCAGAATCTTACTCAGTTTACTGTCCGTGTAAGCTGTTGTAACTTTTATCTGACTAACTGTATTCAAATTAATCATTCCTGCCAGTACCGTTTCACCTTTTGATTTGGTATCCGGCTTACTTTCTCCTGTTAAGGCAGCCGTGTTAAAAGATCCCGTTTCTGACTCCAATTCACCATCTAATCCTACTTTTTCTCCAGGCTTTAGCTGGATAATATCACCAATATTCGCATCTTCTGCTTGAATAATGGTTGCTTTTCCGTCCTTTAAAACAGTAACTTCGTCAGGTCTTTGGTCTAATAGTGCTTTGATATTGCCTTTTGCCCTTGATACAGCCAGTGTTTGAAACACTTCACCTACGGCGTAAAACAACATTACTGCAACACCTTCTGGATATTCCCCAATAGCGAATGCACCAATAGTGGCTATACTCATTAGGAAAAACTCTGAAAAGAAATCTTTGTAACGAATACTTTCAATCGCTTCTTTAATAACAGGTAAACCTACTGGAATATAAGCAACTACATACCAAATAATCCTTACCCAACCCGTAAACCAAGTTTGTGGAAAGTAATTATCAAAACCAATGGCTACCAATAGCAATACCAATGAAATGATTGCCGGAGTAAACAACTGAAGAGCTGTTTTATCTTCTAAATCGTGGCTATGGTCGTGCCCGTCGCCATCGCTATGATCGTGTCCGCCTTTTTTCTTTCCGTGATTGTGTCCGCTGTGGTCATGATCGTCGTGGCTACCGTGATCGTGTCCATCACCATCGCCATGATCGTGTCCACTATGGTCGTGATCGTCGTGATTGACATCTTTCAACAAATCTGCCGCACCGGCATTTTTATAAATTTTTTCTGTTTTCACACAACACAACTGATTACCTTGAGTATCATATTTATGTTTGTGCGGTTTTTTACCCGTAAGATCCAGGCCACCATCATCGGTGCTGCAACATATTTTTGACATAATTATTATTTTTTTAGTAAACTGTATTAGTAGTCGTTTTTAACTAATTCCTATTTGTACAGCAAAATTATAATCTAAATTTGGGAACCTGGTTGCAAATACAAAACTGCTTTTCAGACTCCCCGAAAAACTGATACAAGCCTTAATTTGCTACTAAAAAAACATTAAGGCTTGTAGAATTTTCATTTAAATATGAATAGCTATCTTATCAACATCAAGGCAAGCTTCACGCAAGTTTTCATAATACGTTGGATGCCCGTGCGAAATGCGTGCAATATCTTCTGCTGAAGCTCTGAATGCCATTGCTACAGTCGGTTCACCTATTAAATCAGAGGCTCTTTCACCAATAATGTGAAAACCTAAAATTTCATCCGTTTCCGCATCTGTCAAGACTTTTGCAATACCCTCTGTTTTACCACTTGTGATAGCTCTTCCTGATGCAGAAAAAGGAAATTGTCCTACTTTGTAATTTTTCCCTTCAGTTTTCAGCTCTTCTTCGGTTTTCCCTACACTTGAAACTTCAGGACTGGTATAAACAATTCCAGGAATTAAATTATAATCAATGTGAGGTTTTTGCCCAGCGATGATTTCTGCCACATAAACACCTTCTTCAGACGCTTTGTGAGCAAGCATAGGTCCTACAACAACATCACCGATGGCATAGATTCCTTTTACATTGGTTTCAAGATTGCTATCGGTGGCAACCTGTCCGCGTGGAGTCAATTCAACTCCAACATTTTCCAAACCTAAACCTGTTGTATAAGGTTTTCTACCTATTGCCATTAGACAATAATCCCCTTCAATTGCTACGGTATTACCGTTTTTATCTTCGGCAGTAACGGTTACATTATCACCATTATTGGTTGCTCCGGTAACTTTATGATTTAGCAAAAATTCAAAACCTAAATTCTTTTTTAAAGATTTTTGAAGTTCGACTCCCATTTTTTTGTCCATACTCGGAAGTATTCCTCCTGTATATTCAAGTACGGTTACTTTGCTTCCTAATCTTGCGTAAACCGAACCTAATTCCATTCCGATTACACCACCACCAACTACAATAAGATGTTTCGGAATTTCTTTTAAAACCAACGCTTCGGTAGAACTGATGATTCTTTTTTTATCAATGTCAATTCCCGGAAGCGAAGCGGGCTTAGAGCCCGTCGCTATAATGATATTTTTACCGGTAATTGTTTTTTCTTCGTTTTCGGATTTCAGAAGAATGGTGTTTTTATCCACAAAAGATCCCGTTGCCTGAAATACTTCAACCTTATTCTTCTTCATCAGATAACTTACACCGCCGTTTATTTTAGAAACAACATCTGCTTTTCTGGCAATCATTTTTTCCAAATCAACTTGCAAATTATCAACAGAGATCCCATGAACATTTACGTTATCCTTGATTTCATGGTACCGCTCAGAACTGTCTAACATTGCTTTTGAAGGAATACATCCTACATTTAGACAAGTTCCTCCAAGTACTGCATATTTTTCGATAATAGCTGTTTTTAAGCCTAATTGAGCACAACGGATTGCGGTTACATAGCCACCTGGTCCAGATCCGATAATGATTACATCAAAATTATTTTTCATGATTTTTTTTTAAATTATGTTAATGGCTATGACCACCTGTATTACTAAGCTTAGCATTAATAAAAAAAGCACCTTTAGTTACAATCTGAGCATTTTGTGGAATCTCTTTAACCGGAGTAATAGCTGTATATCCCATGTTTGAAGTACCCTTTGCTACTTCAATTTTTTCAAAATTCAATTTCTGTGCTGCTTGGGTAGCATGCTCAGAAGCTTCTTTTTCATTTTTATGCCCATGTGTTGCTTCTCCTTCATCATGACCATGACCATGATCGTCATGACCTCCCTCATTATGTTCTTCCGGTTCCTTATCTGTCTTAATAAATATGTAGTATTTACCATCCGCTTCCACAATTGCCTCATTTGGAACAGCAGAAGTCAACACATCATCAAGACTTACGAGCCCAGTGATATTCATTCCATCTATTAAACCTGATTTGTCTCCAATAATTTCACTATGAACAGCAATTGATTTACTTTCTCCACTAAAAGATGATCCTATAGTAGTTACTTTAGCGGCATAGCTTTTTTGCGGATTATTAGTAATAGTGAAGTTAATTTTCTGTCCTACCTTGATTAATGGAAGATCTTTTTCAAAAACCTGTAAATCTAAATGAATAGAGCTATTATTAATAATTTCAACAATAGGCGAGGAAACGTCCACATAACTTCCAATTTTTGCAAATACATCACTGATGGTACCATCAATTGGACTTGTTACCGTTAGACTTGAACGAAAATTATTATTAGCAATATTGTTGGGGTTAATTCCCATCATCTGAATTTGTTGCTGTAATGAAGCTTTTCTAGCTTTTAGAGTACTTAATTCTGCAGTAGCATTTTGTAAGTTCTTTTTAGCTCCTGCATTTCCTTCGTTCAACTCTCTCTGACGCTCTAACTCTTGTTCTGCAAACGTTATTCTGCTTTGGATGGAAGAGTATTCTTCTTGTAACTGAACAAACTGAGGGTTAGAGATAGTTGCAATCACCTGACCTTTTCTTACATAATCACCAAGTTCAACAGTTAAGGTTTTAATAACTCCACCAAACAAGGAAGTTGCATTAGCTTTGCTCTTATTCGGAACCCGAAGTTTACCGATGGCTTTTAAAGATGCCGTTAGAGACTTTTGCTCAATACTTCCTAATTCAATTCCTGCCGTCTTTATCTGGTCTTCAGTTAACGTTGCTATATTTTCAGCCTCTTCTGAGTGACTTTCTTTTGATGATTCTTGGGAAGTAGAGTGGTCATGTCCATCTCCTTCTTTATGCTCTTTACCTCCACATGATATCAAAAATAAGGATGCTAGAATAATACTTAACACCGATGTTACTTTTATTATATTGACTTTCATTTTGTTTATTTATTTGTTAATGAATAGATAACAATCACAGATTCATTTATTTGCTGTATACTTTTAAGATAGTTTAAATAGGTATCAGTAGCTGTTTGAACGGCATACAGATATTCTACATAAGAAAGGTCTCCTGTGCTATATCCCAAACGTGAAGCATTTATAATTTCTTCTGCATTCGGAATTGCCTGTTCAATAAAATAATTAAACTGACTCACATTTTGCTCATATTGAGTCATGGCATTTTTCATTTCTGTTTTCAAAACATTTTCCTGCCATTGCGCATTCATTTCTGCAGATTCTTTTTGAATTTCCAACGAACGAACCCTTGATCTTGTGGTTGTAAAAATTGGAATAGAAATTCCTACATCGACAAATCCAAATCTTTGACCTCTTCCATAAAACTTTTCTACACCATTTTTGCTATGTTCACCAATCAATGAGATATTGCTGTAACCTAAAGTAAAGTCTGGCAATCCATTCGCTCTTTCTACCTTTTTACTTTTTTCAGCAACAAGTGCTTCTTGATACAGAGATTGAATACTTGGATGATTCCTAACAGCATCATTATCTATTATGTCACTTATAAATACAGGCTTATATTCTAGTGCTTTTTCGATGGTGAAATCCTCCTCAATCTGCATTAGATTTTTTAAATTCAGGTATGCATTTTTTCTTAATACCTCATTTTGTTGAGCAAGAAGGTTGATTTCACCTCGTTTAGTGTTTGCTGTACTTACATCAATTTTACCAATATCACCAGTCTTATATCGCAAGTTAGCTACTCTTATAAAATCAAGATAAATGCTATCAAGGTATTGAAGTTTTTTAGCATTATTTTCAAGATACTCCAACTGATAATAATAGGTACGTACTTGCTTCTTTAATTCATTTTCTGAAAGAGCCTTTGCCCATTCTTTGCTTTTAATTTCTTCTTTAATAAGATCCTTTTTTGCTCCAAATAGTGTGGGAAAAGGAATGTTTTGAGAAATCATAACTCCATCATTATATTCAAATCCTTCGTTATTTCCGTATTGAATATTTAGTTCGGTTTTCGGTAATTCATAAGCTGTTCGTTTCAGACTTTCAGCTGCCCTTACGTCTAAATCTTTAGATTTAATTCCTGAATTATTTTCTAATGCAATTCGGACAGCTTTATCTGCGGAAATATCTTGTGCTTGAATATTTTGTGAGAGACCTAAAAATATGCCCAATAATATTATTGGAGTTATCGATTTAATTTTATTATTATTCATTGCTTTATTTGTTTTCATAAATACCAAATACAGTAGCGGAAGAACAAAGAGTGTTAATGCTGTAGCTGAAATCAGCCCGCCAATTACTACGGTAGCAAGAGGTTTTTGTACTTCAGCTCCCGCACTGGTACTTAAAGCCATAGGAAGAAAACCTAAACTGGCAACAGATGCCGTCATTAGAACAGGACGTAACCTTGTTTTGGTTCCTTCAATTACCCGTGCAACTATGTCATCCCAACCTTCTTTTTCTAACCTATTGAATGTTGCTATAAGTACGATTCCGTTTAGTACCGCCACACCGAACAAAGCAATAAAACCAACTCCGGCTGAAATACTAAATGGCATATCTCTCAACAACAATGCAAATACTCCACCTATGGCACTCATAGGTATTGCAGCATATACAAGTGCCGCTTCTTTAAGTGAACGGAATGTAAAGTAAAGAAGTACAAATATTAGAAGAAGTGAGATCGGCACTGCGATGAGTAAACGATCGCTTGCTTTTTGTAAATTTTCAAATTGACCACCATACGTTACATAGTAGCCGCTCGGAAGTTTCACTTCTTGAGCGAGTTTGTCTTGAATATCTTTCACCACACTTGCAACATCTCTTCCCTGAACGTTAAAGCCAACATATATACGACGTTTTCCGTCTTCACGGCTTATTTGTGCTGGACCTAATTTATAGTTGACATCAGCTACTTGAGAAAGCGGAATTTGTTCTCCACTAGGCGTTGGTATGAATAGATTACTTACATCTTCTATAGAGGTTCTGTGCTCATTGTCCAGACGAACTACCAGATCAAATTTTCGCTCATTTTCATATACTACACCTGCTGCTTTTCCTGCAAAGGCAGTACTCACAATGTCATTAATATCTTGAATTTTTAAACCATAGTTGGCAATTCTCGCCCGATCATAATCAATGTTGATTTGAGGGAGTCCATCCACTCTTTCTACTTGTGGCGCAGTCGCTCCCGGAATTGTCTGTACTATAGTATTAACTTTATTAGCATACACCAATAGAGAATCCAGATTTTCTCCAAAAATTTTCACTGCCACATCCTGACGAATCCCCGTCATTAATTCATTGAATCTCATCTGAATAGGCTGATTAGCTTCAAAGAAAACCCCTGGGATACTTTCTAGTTTTTCCATCATTTCGTTTGAAAGCTCATCATAAGATTTTTTTTCTTTCCATTCTTTTTGTGGCTTAAGAATGACCATTAAATCTGTAGCCTCCGGAGGCATCGGATCAGTAGGTATCTCACCGGCACCTGTTTTTCCTACCACCATTTTAACTTCGTCAAATTCTTTCAGAATTCGAGACGCTTGCATAGATGTCTCCAAACTTTGACTTAAAGAAGTCCCTTGAGGTAGAATACAATGCATTGCAAAATCTCCTTCACCTAGTTTCGGTAAGAATTCACCACCCATTCGGGAAAATAAGAATAAGCTGATTGCAAATAAACCTACCGCTGATCCTATCACTACATATTTTAATCTAATAGCTTTTTCTAAAAGGGGCTGATACACTTTGTTTAAGAAATCCATCATTTTATCTGACAGGTTCTTTTTTGTGATAGGTTTCTTTGACAAGAACAGTGCACTCATCATAGGGATATAGGTGAATGAAAGAATTAAAGCTCCAATAATTGCAAAACTGACTGTTTGAGCCATTGGTGTAAACATTTTTCCTTCGATCCCTACTAATGTTAATATTGGGATGTATACAATAAGAATGATGATTTCTCCGAAAGCCGCACTTGTACGTATTTTTCTTGCAGAATCGAACACTTCTTCATCCATTTCTCCCTGTGTAAGTCTCTTATTTGATTTTCTAAGCCCTAGATGATGCATTGTTGCTTCCACTACAATCAAAGAACCATCCACAATCAAACCAAAGTCTATAGCTCCTAAACTCATCAGATTGGCACTCACTCCAAACAATCTCATCATACCTAATGCAAATAGCATTGACAAAGGAATAGCAGAAGCGACAATTAAACCAGCTCTTAAATTACCTAGAAACAGAATTAAGACAAAAATTACAATTAAAGCTCCCTCTATAAGATTTTTCTCAACCGTATCTATGGCACGTCCAACAAGGTCTGTTCTGTCGAGATAAGGTTCGATAACGATATCGTCTGGTAGAGATTGTTGTATTGTCGGAATTTTCTCCTTAATACGTTCTACCACTTTGGCACTGTTTTCTCCTTTGAGCATCATGACGATTCCTCCCACAGCATCTACCTCTCCGTTGTAGGTGAGCGCACCGTAACGAATGGCATTACCAAAACGTACTTCTGCTACATCTTTTACCAGTATAGGAACTCCTGAAATATTCTTTACAACAATATTCCCTACATCTTCAAGTGTGTTTACCAAACCTACACCTCTAATAAAATATGCATTGGGTTTCTTGTCAATATATGCACCTCCTGTATTTTGGTTATTAGTTTCCAATGCAGAAAATATTTCGGAAATACTCACATCCATAGCTCTTAAACGATCTGGATTGACAGAAACTTCATATTGCTTCAGCAGCCCTCCAAAGCTATTGATTTCAGCAATTCCTGGTGTTCCATATAGTTGACGAGCAACAATCCAATCTTGCATTGTTCTCAGATCCATAGCGGTATATTTGTCTTCGCTACCTTTTTTAGGATGTAGTATATACTGATACACTTCACCTAAGCCAGTGCTAACAGGGGATAGTTCCGGTGTGCCTACACCCTCAGGAATTTGCTCCTCAGCTTCTTTCAATTTCTCATTAACTAGTTGTCTAGCAAAGTAGATGTCTACTTCATCCTTAAAAACAACGGTAACGACTGAAAGTCCAAAACGGGAAATACTTCGTATCTCTTCCACATCAGGAAGATTGACAATACTTTGCTCTACTGGAAATGTAACTAATTGTTCAACTTCCTGCCCCGCTAGAGTAGGACATAGAGTTATAACTTGTACCTGATTATTTGTAATATCAGGCTGGGCATCTATAGGAAGTTTTGTAGCACTCCATACGCCCCATATTATCAGCAGCAAAGTCATTACTCCAATAATGAGCTTATTCTTGATACTGAATTTAATTATGTTATCTAACATTTTTGATTAGTATTAATATTTAAAGTATATACGATTTCTATCATTTAAAATGATAGTACAATAATTTTTACTGACGCACACGAAGAAATATTCTTCACAAGCGCAAGAGAAAAGACTAGTAATTACTTTTTAAACATTAATCTTTGGCGGTTGCCATATGCTCCCGGAGTATTGGGAATAGAGATTTACATTTCTAAGAGAAACCTTTTGTTTAGCGTTCAATTTAAGTTTTGGGGATACTACTTCGGTTATGTTGAAATCCGAAATAGCTACAGTAATGGTTCCACAACATTGGCAAGAACAAAAAGGACTACAAAAATCTTTGTGTTCCGTTTTATGATTATCTTCATGTGATAGTCCAATTTCTACTAACTGGTTGTTATTTGCTGTACATTCATACAAAGCGTCTGTGCAGGGAAGTATTGACATCCCTAACATATAAACACTGAATATAAATACAAATATTTTCACCTCTCTAATTTTAAACTTTAATTGATTGATAATCCATCCAATAAGTCGGTACAAACTTACAAAAAATATAATAGCACTCAACTTAACAAATAAGTTATTTTTCTCATGAATGAAATCTATAAAAGATTATGTAATTAGCAATTTATTTAAAATAAATTTAGTCATTTAACACCTCTTTCATTATAAAGCAGCCTGTATATCTATCATCTATCATTACAAGAATCACCTTTTCATTGATATGATTCAAGCTTTCATCATAATAAAAATCGTAACATTTCATCAATTCAAGATTTCCAATAATTACTTCATGATTATCAATAAAACCTTTAATTCCTCCTTGTATTTCTTCAACTTTTTCAATTCTATAGTCTGATAATTGTACAGATGGCAACACTTTAAAAATAGCTCTTGCTATAGGGTGTGATGACATAGATTGAAGTATTGATGTATAGGTATACATTGTTTCTTTTTCAGAAACTACACATTCAATTTTTTTTACCTCAAAATCTGGGTTATCTACGTAACCTGATTTTATTTTCGAGTTATTATTATATCTATTTTCCATATCTATATTATGAATTTTTACACAACAAAATTAGCTGTAGTATTTGGGAACCTGGTTGCAAATGCAAAACAGCCATATTTACATATGGCTGTTTTTTAAAATGCGGTTTTATTTGGAGTTATTTGTTTCTTAAAAAATCTCGAACACTCATTACACATTCCCTTCATTACAAAATTTATACTTTCCAATAAAAAACTATCTGGCAGCTGAATCGGTGGAATAGCAATACTTTCAAGACAAAAAGTATTCTTACAGCGGTTACAGTTGAAATGTACATGTAGGTCACCTACATTGCACATACATGAATCACTACAAATTGAATATTTCATTGAGCCGGAACCATCATCGATCGTATGAATGAGTAAGTTGTCATGAAAAAGGGTCAAGGTCCTAAAAATAGTAGATTTATTTACCGTCTCTAGTTCCGTTTCCAAATCGGTCAGGCTAAATGCTTTTTTAAATTCAGACATTGTCTGAAAAATTAATAATCTAACTGATGTTGGTTTTATACTTCTTTTTTCTAACCTTTCTTCTAAACTTTTCATCTTGCTTTTATGGATTAAATGAGCTAATAAATCCAATGTAAAAGTATAGAAGTCGATTTTATTCCATCTTGTAATATTCTTTGATAGATTTACGAGATTTACTGGTTACTGTATTATAAATAGTGAATGTAGCCTATTTCGGGCAAATATTTACAGTCTTCGCAATTATCGTATTCTAATGTTGATTGCTCAGGTTGCTCAAAATTGGCTTGTAAAAAAGCATTTGAAAACAAAGCATAAGGGGGATATTCTGCAATATGGTTTTTAAGCATTTTGTGTGCTTCTGTTAATTCGCATATAAATACCCCCAGCAATTCGCATTAAAATGCCACCACCTTAAACAATTAAGGTTTTACTTGTTGAGAGTATAATAAACTCTCAGCGTTATGTATAAAGTGGCTATGTACAATACGATAAAAACACTTTTGGAACACGGCAAATCTTTGCGGGAGATCTCAAGGGAACTTGGGATGTGCCGCAAGACCGTTTCGCGTATCCAAAAAGCGCTGCTGAATGGAGATTCAGCTCCGAGGCAGCAGTCCCGTTCCAGTGGTCTTGAGGTATTTCATGAACAGATCGAGCATTATCTGGCCAGTGGACTTTCGGCACTGCTGATCCACCAGAAATTGATCCAGCAGCATGGGCTTACCCTGTCTTATTCGAGTGTCGCCCGTTACATTGGTAAATTCAAGCGGGCAGAATGTTTTGTTCCGCTGCACAGCCTTCCTGGTGAAGAGGCACAGGTCGACTTCGGCTACTTTGGTGAGTTCCGCAGGAATGGCCGTGGTGTTAAGGTCTGGGTGTTCAGTATGGTACTCAGCCATAGCAGGCAATCCTATTATAAGGTTGTTACCAGTCAACAGGTCCGGGAGTTCCTGGACTGCCACATCAGTGCTTTTGAATATTTTGGGGGTGTCCCAAAAATGGTCAAGCTGGACAACCTGCGCTCGGGTGTAACCAAGGTAGATCTCTACGAACCCACCCTACAGGCACAGTATGCGGAATTTCTCAGTTATTATCATTGTGCGGGTATTGCCTGCAGACCCCGCCGGCCAACAGACAAAGGTAAAGTAGAGTCTTCCATAAAATATGTCAGGAACAACTTTCTGAAAGCCTTTGAAAGCAAAATCTATGAGGACCTGATCTGTGGTCTGCGCGTATGGAATGATGAAATATGCAATAAACGTGTCCACGGCACCACCAGGCGCAGGCCTCATGATATCTTTCTTGAATCGGAGAAAGCTGCGCTGCAGCCCCTGCCTTCCAGACGTTTCCAGATACAGGATGTCAGCCACCGCAGGGTAAACCGTATGGGACATGTCGCCTATAAGCAGAATTATTATTCGGTTCCGGCTGACTATATGGGCATGAATGTAAGGCTGGAGAGTAACGGTACGATACTTCGCATCTATGACAGCTCACGACAGATCGCCATGCACCAACTATCCGACAGCATAGGCATGTTTGTCAGTCTTGCGGCGCACCGCCCCAGGGAAAAGAGAATGGTCAGCAAGGAAGAATACCGTGAAATGATGGGGCAGATAGGTCCAAATGCGTACACTCTGTTTGATCGACTTGTGGAAGAAGTGCCGACGCACTGGGGCAAGATGACCCAGGGTATACTTGCGCTGAGAAAGCGCTTCACTTTGGGCCAGATAGAAAGATCATGTGCACGCGCACTGCACTTTCACGCCATAAGCTACCAACAGGTCAAACGGATATGCGAGAATGCGATGTACGACCTGCCCCGGGAAGATGTGCTGACAATGGGCTTCTCGGACGAATTTCAGCACGAACTCAGTTATTATGACACTCTTACAAATTAATGGATATAAATATGGAAAATCTAAAAACACAGCTCCGCACTCTTAAACTCGCGGCCATCTGTCAGAACCTCGAGCTGCGTAACAGGTACGCGCTACAGCACAAGATCGGTTACATTGAATTTCTTGAGCTTCTGGTGGAGGATGAAATGGCCAACAGGCAGACCAACGGATATATAAATAAGCTCAGGGAATCAAAACTCGACACGCAGAAGGTATTGGACTGTTATGATTTCAGCTATCAGCCCCAGGTTGACAAAAGGCAGATCTATGATCTGGCCAGCTGCCGGTTCATAGACCAGAAACATAATGTGGTATTCATGGGGAAACCGGGGGTCGGAAAAACGCACCTGGCCCATGCAATCGGGCTGGAAGCTGTAAAAAAAGGTAAGCGGGTACTTTTCATCCATACCAATGAAATGGTCGAAAAGCTATATTCCTCCCGTGCGGACGGATCCTATGCTGCGACCATCCAGAAGTTCCTAAAACCGGACCTGCTGATACTGGACGAACTGGGCTTCAAAAAAATGCCGCAGTACAGCATGGAAGACTTCTTTGAGATCATCAGAAAAAGATACGAAAACGGTTCAATGATCATTACCACAAATAGGAACTTTGAAGACTGGGGGACACTTTTCGGGGACAAAGTAATCGCATCGGCGATAATAGACCGCATAGTGCACCATGCCACAATCGTCAAACTAAATGGAAACAGTTACCGTATAAAGAACCTCCTGGAACTGAACGGAATGTTTGAAGACGACCCTAAGGAAAAATCAAAAAGGGGAAGACCCAAAAAGTCAGAAGATCAAGAAAATTATGAAAATAATAATGAATAGAATAATGGTTTTTTTTGTGAAATTAGTGGGGGCATTCTGATGCGAACTAGTGGAGGCATTCTAATGCGAAGTGACACTTCTACGACTGGTGCACCATAAAGTTTCTCAAATTTTCCGATTTTGTACTGGGTAAATTCACCGTAATGGACTATTGTCTTTAAAGAAAGAGGTATTTCGATCGCTAACTGTTGAGATAAGCGTTGTAATTCCTTCTGAAAATTACCGTAGATAAGCTCTATCTGCACTAATGTCTCTTCAAATGTTGGCATGTTTTGGTATTTATAAAAAAGAATGGCATCGCCTTCAATTTCAGAAATTTCAAAACACAGAATATTACTGTCCATTATTACTTTAAGTAAATTTTCTATTATATATTTTCCAACAAACATATTCGACTTGACTACAAAATCTGTAAAGCCTGAAATATCCGGTATCATCAATACACCTTTTGGGTTATCAGTATGCTGTTCTTGTATCATTTTATCATAATTTCAATTTTAAAAATGTAGAGGCATATTGAGCCTCTACATTAATTGTTAATGATTACTGTTTTATTTGTCCGATGGCTTTGTGATAAACAGCTTCAGCAATTTTGTATCTTACTTTTGCATCCAGCATACTGCTGTACGCACGCTGCCAAAGTGTTTCTGCTATCAATACATCTTCTCCAGTGATAGTTCCTGCTTGAAAACGATCATTACTTAATTTTAGATTTTCATCCGCTTCAATTAGTGAAGCCTGCATTAAATCTATATTGTTTGCCTGCAGTTGAAGGTTAAGTGTTGCTTGCTCTATCTCCACATTAATCTGGCTTTGAAGTTCTTTCAATCCATATTCTGCCGAACGTATGTTAGCTTCCTGTTGCTTTACTTTCTCTCGTTTACTTCCCCAATCGAATACGGGAATTTTTACGCTTAACATTCCGAAATAAGTAAGCATACTGTTTTTGGTTGGATCTCCAAAATTAATACCTTCTTTTCCAAATGCAGCCATTCCGTTAAGTGATAAACCAACTGTCGGTTTTAGATCGGCTCTGAGCATATTCTTTGTAAGTTCACTCATTTTTATGGCACTTGTGGCTAAGTCTACTTCAGGACGATGTGCTTGTGTGCTTTGTAACATCTCATGGTTTCTAAATTCATCGTCACTCAACGTACCAACTACATCAATATCCGTTTGTTCTATTCCAGTTAGCTGGATTAATCTTTTTTTAGCCACTATGAGTTTGTTCTCAGCCGCCTGTAATCGAGCTTCATTTTCATTTTGAAGTACTTTTGCCCGAAGCACATCATTTTTATAAATAATACCTGCCTGGAATTGATTATTTAAAAAAGTATAATGGGAAGCTAATTGCTTTTTGACCTGTTGCTCCATCTTTATTTCTTCTTTAGCCTGTACAACAATCCAATAAGCGGTTTCAGTAGCTAACAATACATCGTCTTCGACCAATCTCTGTTGAGCGATACTCATCTCTATATTGGTTTCCGCCATTTGCTTACCGTACTTAATCTTTCCTCCTGTATAAATTGGTTGAGTAACACTTACCATTGGGGCGAAACCGTACTCAGGAAGCATTGTATTTAAAGGCTCACCAAAGTAAAATGCAGTTGCAGAAGCATCTATTTTGGGTTTTGCCGTTACGTCTGCTATTTGTTTCTCTGATCTGGAAGCAGTTACGTCTTCTCTGGCTTTACCAATCCTGTGATTGTTTTTCAATGCAAGCTCTTTACTTTCTGCAAGGCTCAATTGCTGTTGGGCAAACAGGTTATCTGTTCCCTGTAAAACAGCAAGAGCACATACAAAAGCTTTTACGAATGTTTTATATTTTCTTTGTAACATGATTTATTTTTTTGTCAATTAACTTTCGTGATGAAAATCATATTTATCGTGTATACCTTTATTCAAGGATTTCTTTGACGGTTTTACGAATCTGCTATACAATACCGGAACTATAAATAAGGTAGTAACCATAGAGACTAAAATACCTATTGATATTGTACTCGAGATCGGCCCCCATTCGGGAGAACCACTCGACATTAGCGGGATCAATCCAATAGCTGCTGCCATAGAAGTCAGGAAGATTGGGCGCATTCTTCGCTTAGCTGCTAATAGAGCCGCCTCTTTAATCGTATGTCCATGATCACGCACCAATTCATCAGCGTAGTCTACAAGGATAATTCCGTTTCGAACTACAATACCCAATAAGGCTGTAATACCGATAATTGCCATAAAACCAAATTCATAACCTGTAAGAAATAATCCCAGCATCGCTCCAAGTAAACTCAATGGGAATGATGCCAGTACGATGAACACTTTGCCCACTCGTTTGAATTGGAATAGCAGAACTAAGAATATCAACACGAAACTTATCATAAAAGCTTTTCCCATTTTAGGACCGCTTTCCAGACCATCTTCATACTCTCCTCCATAGGCAATTTTAACTCCTTTTGGTAGTTCTAAGCTATCGATTTTCGGTTGTGCCTCGGCGAACACTTCAGCAGGTTTTCTACCCAATTGTGCTTCAGAAGAAACAGTTAATGTCCGCAATCCGTTACGGTGTACAATAGCTCCCGTATGCCATGAAGGTTGTAAATCCACCACTTGTTTTAAAGGTACTTTCGCTCCAAATGATGAGGTGATGTACATATTTCCCAAAGCATCCAGATTTTGCCTGTCAGCTTCGTCCGTACGCAATAGTATATCTATGGCTTTGTTACCTTCCCACATTTGTGATATAGGAAAACCTTTTATTTTAGCACCTAAAGCCTGTGCAATCTGTGCTTTGGTAACACCTAATCGCAACGCGATATCTTCTTTTACCACAGCCTTAAGACCTACATAATCATCCTGATAATCTGTACGTACCCAATTTGCTCCTTTTGTGTTTTCTAGTATTGTCGCTACTTCTTTGGCTACTTTTTTCTGTTGCGTAATATCTTTACCAATCACACGGATCTCAATCGGAGCAGGCTGTTGTTTTTTACTTAACTGTCTAACGCGGACATATCCATTTGGCAGGAAATTATTGAATTTTTGAACATATTCATCTATCATTTCATTTGTAGCATCATTACTTTCTGTATTGATAAATATTTGCGCAAAATTTTCTCGCGGGTTTTCCGGTGAATATGTTGAATAAAATCGTGGTGAACTTGTACCAATAAAACTTGCTGTGGTAACAATACGCTTGTCTCCTGCGATTTCCTTTTCAATCTTTTTAACCGCTGCTTCTGTTTCGTGAATATTTGTACCGTTGTCCATCCACAATTCAAGATTAAATTGATTTCTTTCCACAATTGGGAAAAACTCGGTTTTCACTTGGCTTCCTACCACAAATGAAAGGAAGAAAATCGCCAGACCTGCAAACAAAGTCGTTTTCTGATATTTCATACAGAACTCTATAGCTCTGTCAAAACCATCCTGCATTCTATCTAAGAAATTCCGTTTTTTAGGTTTTTGTGCATCATGGTTTTTCAATCCTTTTTTAAGGAAATGATAACACATATATGGTGTAAGAAACAACGCGACTAAGAATGAAACTGCCAAGGCTATACTAACCGTAATTGGTATCCATTGTACGAACTCTCGTGTCATTCCTGTTAGTGTAAATGCTAATGGTAAGAATGATAGAACAATAGTAAGTGTCGCAGTGAATATCGGAACCATAAGCTGTGTTGCACTTTGCCAGGCAGCAGTCCATGATGGTACTTTTTCATCTACTTTCTCTATATAGTTGTCTACGACAATTATGGCATCATCGACAACCATTCCAAGTACAATAATCAATGCAGCTAAACTAACCTGGTGCATTTCTACACCTATCATATTCAGAATGGCAAATGTTGCCAAAATGGTTACAGGTGCCGCAATAGCAGAAATAGTAGCTACTCTAAACGGAAGCAAAATCATTACCACCAGAATAACGGCTCCAATGGCAATTGCAAACTCAATAAAGAAATGCCCTAAGTTCATATCTACTACAGCAGGCTGATCTACAATGGTATTGACCTGTACATCTGCAGGTAAAACTTCTTTTACTTCTGTTACTTTTTGGGTCAATGCTTTACCTAAGTCAACAATATTCTGACCAGGTTGCATCTCTACAGTAAGCATCATTACATCATTACCAGCTACAGTAATTTTACTTTTTAGGTCTTCATATCTTCGTTCTATTTTGGCAATATCTTGCAAACGGATATTACCACCTTGAGGAGAACTATATACAATCAGATTGCCGATTTCATTTTCATTTTGGTACTGAGCATCTGTAAAAATCAATAAGCGATTTTTGTCAATTTCAATATCTCCACTTGGGATCGTAACATTCTGCTGGCTCAATGTGGAAGCAATTTCATTGATGCCAAAACCATATTGTTTTAATACATCTTCACGAAGTGTGACATATATCTGTTGCTTCTGACCTCCGTAACGTTTTATTTTTGAAACTTGAGGAATCGTTTTAATACCGTCTTCCAATTCATCCAGATAATTTTCCAATTCGGCATATGTACGTCCAGGTGCAGACACAGCAATCATCTGAACCACCACGTCACCAAAATCACTGTTCACATACGGCCCTTGTACGCCTCGCGGAAGTATCAAAGGCATATTGGCATCTAAACCGTGCTGTAAAGTATTCCAGAATTTTTTAGTATCCTTGACGTAATCTTGCAATTCAACTGTAATTACAACCTGCCCAGGTTTACTTTCTGAATGTGTTTTTTCCTTCTTTATTTCTTCAAAACCGAACAGATATTGTTCCAGTTTATCTGTTACTTCTTTCTCAATCTGTTCTTCGTCACTTCCTGGATAAAAAGCAACGACAAGCCCTTGTCTAACTGTTATACGCGGGTCTTCGCTTCTTGGCATTGTCAATAATGAAATCAGACCTGCAAGCACCATGATAACGGTAATCGCTATCGGTACTTGTGGAAATTTCATTGCCGCTTCAATGAGGTTTATCTTTCTTTTCATAAATTATTCTGTTTTTGCGGTTGGCGCTTTCGCTGAGGCTGTTTCAGTTTTTACTTTTTGTCCTTCTTTCACATTGTTTTGTCCGGCAAGAATAATAGTTTGATTTTCATCAAGTCCGTTGGTTATTATAACCTCATCGCCTGCAATTTTACCCACAGTAACTCTTGTCAGTTTTGCATTGTTATTCTTGTCTATCACATACACATGAGGGATTTTATCAACATTGTTTATGATAGCTGTAAGTGGTACACGCACTTGTTTAACTTTAGCCGGAATACCTGCAGATACTTCGCTAATCATCCCAGGCATTAAAATACCTCCAGAATTGTCAAGACGTACTTTTAAAGTATATGCTTTGGAAATTTCATCAGCGACAGGATTGATAATTGTGATTTTACCTGTGAAATTGCGTTGCAGTGTAGGTATGTTTACTTCTACCTGCATACCTTGTTTGAAGTTTCCTATTTCGCTTTCCGGTACTGAAAACTGAGCGTATACAAGATCTGTTTTAACAATTGTAAAAGCCGGCACTCCTGGTGCTGCCATACCTCCGATTTCAGCTGATTTAACTGTAATTATTCCATTAGTAGGCGACATTAAACGGCTGTCGGCAATACGCTTTTTATTAATTTTTTTATTTGCCTGTGCCTGTGCAACTTTAGTTTTGATATCGATGTAATCTTTTTCAGGAAAACTTCCTTTTTTATACAATTCATCAAACCTTCTGAATGCATCCTCGCTCTGTTCTAATGTAGCATTGGCTATTTGCAAGGCCGCTTCATATTCTGTAGCATCTATACTTGCTAAAAACTGTCCTTTACTAACTTTTTGACCTTCATTGACACTCACATTATTGATTGTTCCGGTAACAGCGAAGCTCACGGTGGTCATATTATCTGGAACGATGGAACCTGAATAAACAACAGATTCTTCTGTTTCTGAACTTTGGATCGTACCTACTGTTACAACCGGAGGCTCATCTTTTAATTGTTTTTCTTCTTTTTGTTTACAACTCTGTATCAAACCTATCCCTATTAGGAAAAGGAATAGTAAACCTATTTTACCTGTTTTCATCATTACATTTATTTTGTTACGTTTATTTTAACTTTAGATTTCAGGGACAAAGGTCGGTTTACAACATACAAACAGCTATACGAAATGACCGCTAAAAGTTGTGAAATTTACTTTTCATAAGGTGTAATAATTGACATAAAACGAAGAGCTACTGAATGATCAGTAGCTCTTCACAGTTACATTTAACTTAAATAACAGGACGTGAATAATTCAGTCTTTTGATTTAAAGAATCAAAGTTTGATTATCCCTATCCTTTAGCTGTTTAAAATAGCTTGATGTAAAGCCTGTATGCTTTTTCAATTGATTGGAAAGGTATGCCTGACTACTATAACCTAATACATTAGCAATCTCGGTCAAAGACATTTCTGTATTCATCAAAAGTTCTTTTACTTTTTCAATCTTACAGTGAATAATGTACTTTTCAAGTGTTATTCCTTCTTCTGAAGAAAACAATGCACTCAGTGTATCGTAATTCTTGTTTAACTTATTACTTATAAGAGCTGTAAATTTTGTAGGTATTCCACTTTCCAATTGCATATTAATACCATTATCAACCAACTCTTTAATATTGTTTATTGCTTTTTGGTTTTTATTATACATTAATTCAAAGCCATTACTTTTCAGCATCGCTTCGATTGCTCCCAGTTTTTGCGAAAAAGCTACTGTATCTTTTATTATCGCTTCTCCTAGTTTTACATCCACTACTTCAAAACCCAAAATAGTTAACTCTTTTTCAAGAACATACATACATCTATTGCACACCATTCCTTTTATTAACAGTGTCATAAGCTCTATATTATATTTAAAAAACAAAATTCAGCATTTACTAAAAATAAGACTTTATGATATTTCGGTTTTCTTTTGTGATATTTTAAGAAAGTATATTCAACAACATTAAATATCATAAACTAATCAAGGAAAAGTATATATCCAGTACCATTAATCATAACGAATTTTGTAATAGACAATATCCATTAAAATGAATAGTAAAGAAATAAACGAACATCCAGTTTTAGATATATTGAAAGATTATAACGCAGGTAAAACCGGTCTGGAACTTTTTGAGAAATATGGTATATATGGTACAAATATTTTTGAATTGAAATCAAAATATAAGGATTTAAGATCCGATATCCTTTTAGAATTGGTAAATTTAAACGAAGAAAATAGCCGATTAAAAATAATGTATGCTGACTTGTCCGTACAACACCGAAAATTAAAAGATTTGTTGCAGGAGGATTTCTAAAAGTACAGCGATAGGATAATAGTAACTTAATAATATTATGATATGACAAATGTAATGTACAAATATGCCACAGTGTTGGTAGCGATTGAAAATCTTCGCAAGGAAGGTTACGATGTAGATTTTAATCTTGAAGACAACTGCTTAATTTGTGGCAACAATAAATATACTATTGATGACTTTGAAATTGAGCAAGTCTACCGATATGAGGGAGATAGCAACCCCAGTGATGAATCTACTGTTTATGGAATAGCCTCAAAAGATGGCTTAAAGGGAATTTTGGTCACTGCTTACGGTGCTTATACAGATGGAATGAGTGCTGCGATGCTTAGGAAATTATCCCTTAAAAATGAGTAGAAATTGTATTTTCAATTAAATTTAAGTACTTAAGAGAAAGTTATTAGAGGAAATTATGTTCACGTTTCAAAAACAATACATTAGCATAACTTTTTGATTAATGAGGATATAAGAAAGCCAGGTTAATTTGTAGTAACTTGGCTTGTGAAAATACATAAATGGGGTTTATTATTTGACTGTTGTTCCACCATCTACGGGTAAATTTACCCCTGTAATGTATTTTGCTTCATCTGATGCCAAGAATAATGCGGCATTCGAAATATCTTCAGCCATTCCCAATTTTTTCATAGGAATAATTCCTAGAAAATAGGCTTGATAGTCTGGACTATTCAAAAATGCCTCGCTCAAAGGTGTTAAGATATAGCCCGGATTAATGGCATTTACCCTAATTCCAAAAGGTCCGAAATCTACTGCAGCCGCTCTGGTAATGGCTGAAACCCCTCCTTTGGAAGCCGTATAAACTCCGGGGCCTGACATTCCAGTTAAAGCGGCAATCGAAGAAATATTCACGATACTCCCACCTCTTTCTTTCAGGTGTGGTAGTGCGGCCTGCATTCCCAGCATCACGCTGTTTATGTTGATGTCATATGCTTTTTTCCAGGTGTCTTCGGTTTGATCTTCAAAAGGAACTGCCACTGAAATCCCAGCATTATTGATTAAAATATCCAGTTTTCCAAAAACGCTGATTGTTTCTGGAAGTACTTTTTCAAACCAGTCTTCCCGTTTTGATACGTTATGTACTAGAGCAATGGCATCACCACCATCTGATTTGATTTTTTGTACAATAGTTTCTAATTTATCTTTTTGAATATCGGTCGCTACTACTTTTGCTCCTTCTTTGGCAAAAGAATAAGCCATAGCTTCCCCCATTCCGGAAGCTGCCCCAGTTATTATTGCTACCTTATTATTTAGTCTCATATATCTTATTATTTTTTTGCTGCGTGATGTGCTATAATATAACCAAATACCAATCCCTGCCCGATGGTTCCGCCAGCTCCGGGATATTTATTTCCAAAAATATTTGAGGCATTATTTCCCAAAGCGTACAAGCCCTGGAAAGCGGCCTGATTGGTTTTCAATACTTGTCCATGTTCGTTTGTCATCATTCCACCGCATGTTCCCAAGTCTGATAAAACGATTTTTACCGCATATAATTTTCCAGAAAGCGGTCGAAGACAATTATTAGGCATTTGTGTTGGATCTCCATAATAACGGTCGTAAGCGCTGTTGCCTTTTCCAAAATCGGTATCTTTTCCTGTAGCTGCAATGGTGTTGAACCTGCCAAATGTTTCCGTAAACGCTTCGACAGGTAATCCCACTTTTTGAGCCAGTTCAGATGCATTTTCAGCCGTAAAAGCAATTTTTGCATCAAACCACTCTTGTGGAATTTTCATTCCCGGAAAAAGTGTGCCGGCAAGCAGATAACTATTTCTGTAGTTCTGATCAAAAATCAACCACATATCTTTTATAGGCGTTCCATACTTTTCCTGTTCTAAAACGATTTGTCCAAAACTCATATAATCCACCGCTTCGTTTATAAACCTTTTTCCCGTATAGTTTACCAAAAATGATCCCGGAAGCGAACGCTCTGCCAATAATACTTGTGGTTCGCCTTCTTCTGTTAATGGAGCTATAGCAGGAAACCACCATGTTGAAGTCATATTGGTAATTTCTGCTCCAATCTTTTCTCCTAACAGAATGGTATCACCTGTATTGCCTTCGCTACCTAAACTTACATTTTTTAAAGAGGGAGATTGGTATTGGTGGCGCATTAGCATATTATGATCAAATCCGCCTCCTGCCAAAACCACACCTTTCTTCGCATTTATCTGAACCAATTTTCCGTTTTGAACCGCTTTTATTCCAGTTACTTTATCACCATCAAACAATAATTCTGTAATTGAAGTATTGGTCCAAACCGGTACACCTGACCGAAGCAAACCAGCAAACATCCCTGAAGCCAGTGCCTGACCACCACCAACTAATCGTTTTCCAATCAACAATCCGCCAATTCCCTGAATTCCTCTTTTCAGCATAATCGGTATAGACTTAAATGGTGTTTTTGTCATTAAGTTGAGCCATTTGTAATCGTAACCTGTCACTGGAACTGGTACAGGTGCCTCAAGTTGACCGGGGCGAAACCTTGCTGTGTCTTTTCCTAATAAGTTCATATTGAAAGGACGACATTCGCAGGTTCTTCCTAAGACTTTACCACCTACAACTTCTGGAAAATAATCTGAATATCCTTTTGCCCAAAAGAATTTCATAGGCGTGGTTCTCTCCAACATTTCTACTGCTGCTGAACCATTTTGCAAGAAGTTTTCCCAACGGGATTTAGGAGCATTATCTCCAACTAAATTCGTTAAATATGTTTCTCCATCTTTCAATGTATCATCGGAACCATCTTGTTTCAAAACAGGATTTGCCGGTATCCAAAATGCACCACCGGAGCGTGCAGTAGAGCCACCAACCAAAGCTGTTTTTTCGATAACTAATACTTTTAATCCTAATTCATGGGCTGCTAGTGCAGCTGCCATACCGGTTCCCGAACCTACAACTACCAAATCTACGGTAATATCTGTGGCTGTTGGCCCCGGGATTATTTCTTTCTTGCTCATATTCAGTCTTTTTTAATTATAATTTATACAGGTAGTTTAGACGAAGTAGCGTATTCGGGTATAAAAACACAGTTGGTTGTCTGAAAAACAGTAGACATACATTTATTGCATTGAATACATCTTCCTCTTCCCAACGGATTATCTTTTAATTTATTGATGATATCGGGCTCGCGAAGTAATGCCCTTCCCATCGCAACAAAGTCAAAACCTTCCTGCATAGCCGTTTGCAAATGCACATAATCATTAATTCCTCCCAACAAAATCAGTTGAGCTTTTTTCACTACTGTCTGGAATTGCCGAGCCGATTTAAGCATATAAAGATGTTCGTACGGGTATTCACCTAACACTAATTTTCCAAACCATTTTACCCCCAATCTGAAAATTCCTTTCTGTGTTTTTGACATGCCCTCTAAATCAGTTTCACCTCTGAACAGATACATTTGATTTTTTACCGAAGATCCCATCGTTAACTCAAACGCATCAACAGCGCCTGTTTCGTCCAGAATTCTTGCTGTTTGTGTGGACTCATCTAACCAGATTGAGTTTTTAATACCATCATCCATAGACATTTTAACAATAATTGCCAAACGGTCTTTCACCCTTTCTTTTACGGCAAGAAGGATTTCTTTTGCAAAACGTGTACGATTTTCAATAGAACCGCCATATTCATCTTTTCTTTTGTTGATCCAAGGACTGAAAAAAGAAGATACCAGATACAAATGCCCAAAATGAAGTTCGATCGCATCAAAATTGGCATCGGCAGCAACTTCTGCGGCATCCGCAAATTGCCTGATAATGGTTTTCATTTCCTCTCGGCCGATTTCACGACAAACCTGAAAACTAGAAGGACTTCTAAACCTTGACGGAACAATTGGTTGTACACCTGTGATTTGTTTGGTGGCTACGGGACCGGCATGCCCTAACTGTGCGGAGGCTTTTCCGCCAGCCTTATGCATCGCCTGTGTAAATTGTTTGAGGCCTGAAATATTTTCACGAACCATCAAAATTTCTCCCGGTGCTGCAAAACCTTCTGCGGAAATAGCGCAGTAGGCAATAGTTGTCATACCAACCCCTCCTTTTATAAAGCCCTCATGAAAGTCTATTAATGATTGTGTAACTTTTCCGTCAGGGCTTCTGCCTTCACTGGTTGCCGCTTTTATAACCCGATTCGGAAGAGTAATGGGTCCTAATTTTGCGGGTGAAAATACTTTATCAGGATTAATTGCATTCATAGGATATTGAAGTTATTGTTTCTTATCAAAGATAAACAAATAACAAATAAATGTTACATAGTGTAACATTTAAAAAATTATTAATTTTGCACCAATTAAAATCATTATATGAATTTGAAAGCTAGATCCGATTCTGTTCAAAATAAAGTAAAAATTGTAAAAACTGCTTTGAATCTATTCATGGAGAAAGGAATAGATATTCCATTGACTGAAATTGCCAAAGAATCTGATGTTTCCAGAATGACTTTTTATCGTCATTTTCCGGATCGGGAAGCTCTTGTGTCGGCAGTATTTCATTACAATCTAGATCAACTTGATTTATACGCTAAAGCATTGCAAGAAAACAAAAATGGATTCTATCTGTTGTTAAAAAAGGTATTGATACAACGGGTGGAATATCATAACTTTTTACCTTATATCAACGGACAGGAACAAACCTTGACTTCTTCCAGATTGTTTGAGATTTTCGAAAAACCAATTCAACTCGCAAAAAATAGCAACTTATTACGAGACGACTTTTGTTGTGAAAAAGATTTACTGATATTAATATCAATGGTAGGTGGCGCAGTTGCATATGTTCAGATGTCTGGTCAATCTGCCATTGAGCGAACATTAGAATTGCTTATGAACGGAATTAAAGTAGTTACAAAAGAGTAAGTTGCACATCTCTAGCTATTTCGATATGTCGTCAGTATTTTAATATCAAATTAAAGGCTTAACAGCATATTATTTAATCAATATCGTTTTTCTTATTCACGATACAGTTACACATACATCCGCATTTGTCGGATAGCTTTGGCACAATAAAATTATTCCCTCGGCAATATCCTGTTCTGTCAGAGCCCCATTATGGAGCATCCGTACTTCGCCATCTGTTTTTACTGCCCAACAAGCCCCACAGGTTCCGTTTTTGCAGGAACTCGCTACTTTGATATGATGCTCTTTCATTGCATCCAAAAGAGATTGCTTCGGCTGCACCTCAATGAGTGATGTGCATTCATAGGTCTGCTTTTCATCATTCTCGTAGTAGTCCTCATAGTAATTTACAATCACATCTTTTACAACACCGTCAGTTTCCAAATCTCCCACATCAACTGGAACTGGGTCGAAATATTCCAAATGAATATTTTCTTCTGGAATATTCAATCCTGTTAAGGCATTTTTATATAAATCCATTAAGCCGGTAGGTCCACAAATGTAGTAATGGGCATCGTTTATTTCAGGAACAAGTCGTTTGATTATGGAACGAAGTACCAATAGAGAGAATCGTCCTGCAATATGATTGATTTTAGTAGAGATAAATTCGGGGGAAGTAAAGGAATAGCATATTTCGAGACTTTCATTTATCTCTAAAGTTTCCAGTTCATTATAAAAAATAGTTTCACTTGGCGTTTTATTACTGTATATCAGTAAGGGAATTTGACGACTACTATCAATACTATTGAGCATAGAGAATAAAGGTGCGATACCGCTACCACCGGCCAAAAGAACTATTTTGGATTGTCCAGCTATTGTATCTTCCAAAACAAAATTCCCAAACGGTGCTTCAATTTCCCATATTTCTATTTGGTCTGCATTTTCAAAAATATAGTTACTCATTTTTCCTCCAGTTACTCTTTTTACAGTAATAGCTGGATTAGGATCTGAGGGTTTGGAACTAAATGAATACGAGCGAATTACCATCTCTCCATCTATGTTGCATCTGATGTTTAGATACTGACCAGGCAAGTAGGAAAATTGTTGTTGATCGGTTTCAAAGTATATGGTCAGAGTATCCTGTGTTTCCTTCACAGTTTTATGGGTTCGCCATGTAAATTTCTTCATTTTAAATAATTTCTATCTGCTTTGTTATCTTTAAAAGGAAACCTCTACTTGTTGTTCACAAAGAGAGGTTCATCAAAACATGATATTTGATAATTAAATTTCGTTTTACTTTTCTTGCTGTCTTCTGATAATTGCCAGCTTGTTTTTTCTTATCTGTTTGAAATGGGCAGACGTTAATCCTGTATAGGTCTTTAATTGCTCGGTAAGCTCCGAAGCTTTTTTATAACCTAACGATTTTGCAATTTGCGTGATAGTTTGCTCGGTATATACCAGCAATTCTTTTACCTTTTCAATTATTCGCTTTGTAAATATAATTTCAAGGCTGACATCACATTTTAAAAGAAACAGATTGTTCAGTTCTTGATAATCCGTATTGAGTTCGCTTGTTATCTGAATCGCAAACGGAGCAGATGAACCTGTATCCAATTGGGTCTGAATAATCTGATCTGCTACCCGGTGTACTTTCGTTATTACATCCGAACAGTCACCTAATTTTAATTGATGTAACATAACTTTTTATGTTAGAGATTGGGAAACACTGTTTTGGTACCCTAAGAGTAAATGGAGAAAAGCCCAGGGATATATTCAGCAAATCCCCGAGCAATATTGAACTTACACGCAGCAAGAGCAGCTTGACGTTTTTTCGCTATCTCCGCCATCTACTTTGTAGCCAGCTTTCTCAATAGCCTGGACCAACTCTTGTTTCACACTATCATTCTCTATTGAAACAGCAAGTTTCCCTGCTTCTAATTTTTCAATAGTAACGCCATTAATATCTTTGATTGCTCCATTTACTCTTGATTGGCAGTGAGCACTTTGCATGTCTGGTATGCTTAATTCCAAATTTTTCATTTTATCTTATTTTTAATGTTTAACAAATTTCCGTCTTAATTTGATACTTATTATTATGGTATTCCTTGTAAGATTTGTGACTTTTACTGATTTTAAAATTATGATTTTATTCTACAATGAACTTACCCTTCATATAGATGTAGTGGCCTGGGAAAGAACATAAAAAATCATAAGAACCTTTTGCAGGAGCATTAAAAGTAATTTCGGTAGTTTGTCCGCCACCAATCATATCTGTTTTGGTAATAACGGCTTTTTCCATTTCTTTTGGAATATAGTCATTATCTTTAGCATTGATTGCTGCATTAGCGAAAGCATTGAAGTCTGTACCTTGTGCAAGAATAACAACATTATGTCCCATTGCTTCAATTGGTGCTTTTCCGGTATGCTTAAGAATCAACTTTACAGTTTGTCCTTCTTTTACTTTAAGTTCGGTTTTATCAAATTTCATATCATCACCGCCACTGATGGTCAACTCAACTTCGTTTGCTTGTTCCGTCGGGACAGTTGTTTGTTCTAATACAGGCTGATTGTTTTCTTGTACACTTTGTTCTGTTTTCTTATTATTGTTACAAGCAGTAAATATGATTACTGACAAGCCTAAAACTAACTTTTTCATTTTCTATGTATTTTTAAATTGTTATCTTATACTGCAAATTTCAGTACATTTGTTATCCTAAATATTATGCAATTCCTTTTTAGATTTATGATATTTACTGAATTGTAAAATTGTATTGTTGATGCAATGCAAAACCCCCATTGTAATTATTACAACGGGTGTCTGTTCCTCTAATTTTATAAGGTTACTTTTGACTATTTGGAACGCTCAATACGATAATAGTACCAAGAATTGCAGGAATTGCCCATACTGCGAAATTAGCAAAGTTGGACAGTTCTGATGCGATAAGAATACCGCCAAGAATGATTGCAACTGCTGCACCTATACGACCTACTGCAAGGATAGTACCTAAAGCTGTACCACGAGTGGCATCGGGATAATAGGTAGCGATAAAGCCATTCAACAAAATTTGTGCACCTATGGAGCCGAAACCAACTACGGCTACAAGCAAGTAAGTAAGGCTCATAGACCATCCATTACCGTCGCCTGTACTAAAGCCAAGAGCCATTAGGAATAATGCAATGCCTGCCATCGCAAATGCCGCTGAAACAACTCTTTTTGCTCCGAACTTGTCTGCCAATGGGGAAGCAATTAGCGAACCTGCTACTGCTCCAGCATTCGTGACCAACAAGAACGTTAATGCTGAAGTAGCCGAATAACCTGCAATAGTTAATAACGTAGGCAACCACGTATTAAGTCCATAGATTAAAATCTGACCAGAAATAGCTGCGAGCAAAAACACAATTGTAATCAATGCCCAGCGACCTGTAAAGATTGCCAATAAAGGATTGCGTTTTTTTTCGACTTGCCGAACTTCTTTTTTAATTGGCGAAGTTGGTTCTATGGGTGTTAAGCCATATTCTGCTATAATTGTATCTGCTTCTCTAATGCGACCTTTTGATCTTAAATATACCGGACTTTCAGGGAGATAATAGAGTAATAGTGGTACAACGGTAATTAATGGCAATGCACCGATCCCTAACATTCCACGGAAACCAATTGTTTCTACTAAACCGATAGCCAACAATGCGGCGAAAATACCTCCCATAGAATAACCGGAAAACATTAAAGCGTTATTGAAATTTTTACGCCCTGCTCTTGAAAACTCTACTGTTGTAGCTACTGCTGTAGGGATTACACCACCGAGACCTAAACCAGAAATAAAGCGAAAAAGCCCGAACAGAAACGGTGTAGGAGCCAACGCCGTCGCAATCATAAAGAGAGAAAAAAATGTGACTGCTCCAATTAAAACTTTTCTACGTCCAATTAAATCTGTAAGGTAGCCAACAGTAAGTGACCCTATTGCCATTCCCACAAGAGCCAGACTATTTATAGAGCCTGTTTCAGCGGTAGTTAACCCCCATGCTTCATAAGCTAGAATAGATTTTACTATTGTTCCGTATACTACTAAATCATAGCCATCAAATACTAAGACGATAAATGCTAATGCAATAACAATGGATGGGGATTTTTTTATTTTAGTTTTAGAGTGATTGGACAAACCTGTCTCAAGGGCACTCTCTTGAATATTTTGTTTCATTATTAATATTTGTAAGAATTAAAAAATTGTTTATCAATTTGAGTTGGATTGGTATTTGCCAAACCCAGAAAAAGTAAAGTGTATTATCGGGTTTGAATATAGTCCTCAACAGTGACAACAACAATCAGATTTCTCACTGTGGTAGTGAGTTAATCCAAAAATAATTCTATTAATAATGTTCAACATTTTGTTTTTACTTTAATTATAACTTCTATACTGCAAATTTCGGTATTGCAACCAAGCTTTCCATTATACTTTTCTTTATTAGTTTTATGATATTTACTGATTGTACAAGACATAAAAAAAAGAGGATGTAATACCCTCTTTTTTTTAGAAAAATACTTATTAGATTATGCTGCCATCATTTCTTCACAAGCTTGAGCACATTTTCTACAAGCTTCGGCACATTCTCTACAATGCTCCATTCCCATAGCAACATGTTTTTCACATTCTTCAGCACAAGCGTTGCAAATTTCCATACAAAGTTTGCAAATGTCTTTACTAAATTTACCGTCAAGACTTAGAATATTGGCTGCTGCCTGACAAATTGCAACACATTCTAAATTGAGTTGAATACATTTTTTTAGATGAGCTACTTCTTTCTCATTTAAGCAAGCAATAGCACACTGGTTACAGATCGCCACACAGTCAAGGCAGGCTTCTATACACGATTGGAATTTTGTCTGTATCATATCTATATATTTTTGTGAATACTAAATTTAAAACAAAATAAAGTCATTTTAGTTCTTTTTAAGTTAACTTTAATAAACTTCAACGGTATTTTTATAGGTTCTACATCAACATTCCTTTAATATATTCAACTGCAAATACTGTTCCTTAATAAAAATAGCCTCTTTCAATTTGTCATATCGGCTGGGTAATTGTTCTGAAATTTGATAGTAATTTTTGAGTATGATATTTTTTCTAATATATATTGTTCTCAACAAACTTATCTCAGACACCAGATTTTTCCTATCATTCTTATTTTTTATACTTAATCCAATCAGTTCATAAATCTTATCAAGTTCCTCTGCTATTACTAATTCCAATACCGTATTAATCCCACCAAAGAAACTAAAAAACTTACTTTTAGAAATGTTGGCAACTGAGGTAATATCAGATATTTTAACGTCTTGTATGTTCTTTTTCATCAGAACTGTCCTTATATTTCCAATAGCTTGGTATACAAGGCTAGCATTTCTTCTATCAATATTCGTCATATGAAAAATTCCTCCATTTATTTTGACCATACACAAATCTAGTTGTCTGCAAGGTAGCAAAAGTGCAATTTGACTATTAACAATTGTAATTTTTACGGATTTTGGGCAAATAAAAAGCGGTAGTTCCTTTTCAGAAACCACCGCTTTAGCAAACGCAATAAAGCTACTCGACCTTATTATTTTTTCAACTTGTCCGCAGGCGGATTATAATCAGGTAAAGAGGTTACCCTTACCGTATCTACCCCAGTAATATCCCAGGTAATAGGAATCATCGTCATATACTCGCATTTAGGACACATATCACCTTCAGAGCCTACCATTTCTTTATGTCCGGGACAACCGGTAATCAAGTGTCCGTGTGCATCGATCAATTCACCTTTTTCATTTCTGTCTTTGCCCGCAATTTTATCGACAGACTTCTCAACTTGTTGTTCTGTAGCATGGTTATGTCCATCGCCTTCTGCGTGTGCGTGTCCATCTTTTCCTGCTTTTGTATCACCTCCACAAGCAGTAAAGAAAATGGCTAAAGAGGCTAAAGCCGATATCATTAATTTGTTCATTTTCATTTTATTTATTTTTTAAAGATTAAAGCTTATTTAAGTACTATTGAATGATTCTTAAGTTTAATGCTGATGGTCATGTGCTGAAGGAACAGCTTTTACATTACATAATATTGAATTATCATGTTGATGTTGGGGTGTCTCTAATTGAATAGTTACGTGATTAATACCTAAATGTTCCAATTCATGTTCTATTTTCCGAAGAAGTGTCTCACTTTGACCTATTGTCATTTGTTCATCTACCACAGCGTGACAAGTAAGCGCATTTAACCCACTTGTAATTGTCCAAATATGCAAATCGTGAATAGCTTGGACACCCTCGGTTTTTAAGATTTCTTCTGTTACCTTCTCAATTTCGATATTATCGGGTGTCCCTTCCATCAATACATGAACAGATGATTTGGTAACCAGATATCCACTTCTTAAAACCAAGACAGAGACGATAATACTTGCTAAAGGATCTGCCCAACCCCATCCGAAAAACATAATAAGTAAGGCTGCGATAATTGCCCCTACAGATCCTAGCATATCACTGATGACATGCAGATAGGCACCACGCATATTGAGGTTTTCTTTTACATCCGCTCCACGCATCATTATCCAGGCCACTAAGATATTAACCAGTAATCCTATAAATGCTACAATCAACATTCCGCTAGACTGGATTTCTGGCGGACTCTGAAAACGTTCAACAGCCTCATAGATAATATATCCAGAAATCAATATTAGTGTTGCACCGTTGATAACGGCTGCCAATATTTCAAAGCGTTTATATCCATAGGTTTTAGCATAATCGGCTATTTTGCTACTGAATTTAAAAGCCATTAATGCAATGAATAGTGAAATGGCATCACTTAACATGTGTCCAGCATCCGCTAATAAAGCAAGACTATTTGTCAAAAATCCTCCCACAACTTCTACAGCCATATAAGCTGTAATAATCACCAAACTAATGGTTAGTGTCTTTTTGTTTGCGCTATGCGAGTGATTATGCTCTTGTCCCATAATTTTATAATTATTGTTTTGCTGCTGCAAATATCAGCAGCAAAACGTGTTAAACTATTTCGATATTTTTTGTTTGATTTGTAAGATTTACTTCTTCCACTTCAAACGCAAACTGTTACTAACCACACTTACACTACTTAAAGCCATCGCAGCTCCTGCAATCATCGGATTCAATAAGAAACCATTAATTGGATACAATATACCTGCTGCAATTGGAATGCCTATAAGGTTGTAAATAAAGGCCCAGAACAAGTTTTGTTTGATGGTAGCTACTGTTTGTTTAGACAATCTGATCGCTTGTGGAATCTTAGTCAAATCGGAAGAGATGATGGTCATTTTTGCTACGTCCATCGCAATATCCGAACCTTTACCCATTGCGATACTTACATCGGCTGTTGCCAAAGCGGTACTATCGTTGATACCGTCACCAACCATTGCAACTACTTTGCCTTGGGCCTGTAGTTCTTTTACAAATTCTGCTTTCTGATGTGGTAATACTTCAGCTTTGTAATGACCAATTCCAGTTTGCTCGGCAATAGCTTTTGCTGTGGCTTCATTGTCGCCAGTAAGCATATACAGATCAATACCCATATCTTGCAATTCTTTGATTGCAGCTACTGAAGTTTCTTTGATTTTATCAGAGATAGCCACTACAGAAAGTGCTTCTTTACTATTGGCAAACCAAATTACCGTTTTTGATTCTTTACCCCATTCATCAGCTTGAGATTGTAACTGAGCAGGAATACTAATGTTATTTTCAAACAATAACTTTTTGTTTCCAACATAGTAAGTTTCGTTATTGTAGTCGGCTTTTGCACCTTTACCTGTAATACTGTCAAATCCACTCAAACTTACGGTTGATATACCTTCTAAGTTTTTCACCACCGCTTCTGCCAATGGATGTTCTGATTGTTTTTCGATACTCAACAAAATATTTTTAGTCGTATCATCATTGTTCAACCACGTAATACCGGTTACTTCTGGCTTACCTTCGGTAATGGTTCCTGTTTTATCTAAAATGATAG
Organism: Sphingobacterium sp. 1.A.4; assembly: GCF_002734245.1. Classification (NCBI taxonomy): domain Bacteria; kingdom Pseudomonadati; phylum Bacteroidota; class Sphingobacteriia; order Sphingobacteriales; family Sphingobacteriaceae; genus Sphingobacterium; species Sphingobacterium sp. 1.A.4. Next base: position 77,103 of record NZ_PEAZ01000074.1, on the reverse strand, counting down.
CTTGCACTTTTTTAGCCAATTCCAAACTTTCAGCATCTTTAATTAAAATACCACTCTCAGCCCCTTTACCTACTCCCACCATAATAGCTGTTGGTGTAGCTAAACCTAAAGCACAAGGACAAGCAATAACCAATACTGTAACAGCTGCTAACAGACCTTGTACCACACCATTGTCACCGCCTAAAATTAACCATAGAATAAAGGTAAAAATAGCGATACCAATAACCACGGGAACAAAAATACCTGCAATTTTATCAACCAGTTTTTGCACTGGTGCTTTACTACCTTGTGCATCTTGCACCATTCTGATGATTTGTGCCAACATAGTTTCTTTACCCACTTTCACGGCTTCAAATTGGAAGCTTCCTTTTTGATTGATGGTTCCGGCAAATACTTTTTCTTTCTCTTTTTTCAATACAGGAACGGGTTCGCCACTCAACATACTTTCATCCACATAAGAATTACCAGATATCACCATTCCGTCCACTGCGATTTTCTCACCTGGCTTTACTAAAATAATATCGCCAGCATTTACATCTTCAATAGCCGTTTGTTTTTCTGTCCCATCTTTTTGAATGACGATAACGGTTTTAGGCTGTAATCCCATCAATTTTTTGATAGCAGTCGAAGTATTTCCTTTTGCTTTTTCTTCCAATAATTTACCTAAAAGAATGAAGGCTATAATAACCGCTGCGGCTTCAAAATACACGTGGGGGTGAATGCCTCTTGCCATCCAGAAATCCATAAACACCATATTGAAAACACTGAACAGATAGGCGATACCGGTGCTCAACGCTACTAAAGTATCCATATTGGCAGATTTATTTTTGGTTTGCTTCCAGGCATTGATAAAGAAATCACGACCAATCCATAACACTACCGGAGTAGAAAATACCAACATAATTTCATTGGCATAAGGCATATCCATAAAGAACATTCCTATAACAACTACAGGTAATGATAGAATGATCGCCCAGGTGGTTTTATTTTTTAACTGTTTGAATTTCTTTTCGTGGATGGCTTCTAAAGTTTCCTGTTGTTTAGACTCATCTTCAATCAACAAGTCATAGCCTCCAGCTTGAACAGCTTTTCGAATAGCATTGGCATCTGTCATATTTGGAAAATATTCAACAGATAGATTACCAGTAGCAAAGTTTACAGATGAATTAACCACGCCTGGCACATAACGCACCACACTTTCTGCACTACCTGCACATGAAGCACAAGTCATCCCCAAAACCGGAAAACTAGCTTTTACTGTTGGTACACCATAACCTAAATCTCTTATGGCATTTACAGCATCAGCGACTACTTCTTCATCCTTAACCGTAATAGCCGCTCTGTGATTATTTATTTCTACTTTGTGACTTTCAACTCCCTTTACTTGTGCAAGTCCTTTTTCTACGATTAATGCACAATGTTCGCTTTCTACATCCTCTAGAGGTATGTAAATTATTTCTTTATTTGTTGCCATATTTCGATTGCTTTATTTTACAATACAAAATTGACAATAAATTGATAGATATTTATTGTGAAATTATGGGTTTGATTTGTAAGATTTACTTAAACCTCATCTAAAGGCTTACGTTTGTCTTCTCGAATTTGTTTAAAATGGCTAGGTGTAAGACCTGTTACCTTCTTGAACTGATTACTTAGATAAGCCACACTTGAATAGTTCATGCGATCGGCAATTTCACTTAATGATAACTCATCATAAACTAAAAGTTCTTTTACTTTTTCTACTTTTTGAGCTATAAAATATTTTTCAATAGTTGTACCCTCAATATCAGAAAACAAATTAGAAAGATAATTATAATCATTATGTAATGCATCACTTAAAACATCGGAAAGATTTGTTTTTACGTCATTGTCCTGATGATGTACCAATTCAATGATAACGTTTTTTATCTTCTCAATCATGCGACTTTTCTTGTCATCAATGACCTGAAAACCTAAGGGATCTAACGCACTTTCTATTGCTTCTCGTTCTTTTGTAGTCAGATCTTTCACGAGAGAAACTTCTCCCAATTTTATATTACTAGCCTCTAAACCGAGCTTATCGAGTTCGTTCTGAACAACGAGAATACAGCGGTTGCAGACCATATTTTTTATAAACAATGTCCCCATATATCACAAAGTCAGTTTTTAATTTACATAAATACACAAATACAAATTTATGATTAATAATTTAGTATTTATCGTTTATGGGTGGTTAAGTGATAAACCGCCGATGAAAAACGATTAAAATCTTTCCCATTGTAGGGACACATTGGTTATTAAATTACTATTTATTGGTAAAATTTGTGTGATACCGATATTGATAGTAAAATCTTCCTTTATGAGAAAGTCAATAAACAATATTGTTAGCGAAATTCAGGAGCAAGAACGGAAACTCTCAGTCACGTGCTCGGGACTAATTGAAGAAGCTTTTCAAATGACGGTCTTTCTTCAGGAGCTATTGGTTTCGGCAAAAGAATATGTGTTAAGTTCGGGATTTGAGAACGAGGCAAAAGAGATTGAATTCTTTAAAATGACTAAGCCCCAAATCCTCGGAAAGCTAATTTACTATAATAAACTGTACCGGATAGAAACCTCGTGCCCGGTCAATAATGGAAAAATCTACCGCAACTATTTCTCGAAACATTTAACAGAGCTGAAGATTGAGTTCAGGGAACATATCTGCAATTCCCACTTTTACCGATACTACCGTTCAGGCAGAATAGATAAAGATCAAGAATATTTTAAACGGGGGCAGATAAATTACCTCGAAGGGCTTAATAGTTATGTGTTTGAAATCGACCCGCTTTTCTCAACCTATTACGATTACAAATTAGCTCGTATTCTCTCCAACGACCTGTTATATGCCTACCTCTTAACCAAAATCAGTCCCGAAGAAAACTCTGATACATTTTTCAGCAGCACCAGCGAAATTAAAGAGCTATCTTGGACGGACAGCAAGAATGCTTTGATTGAGCTAACGTATGCCCTATACGCATCTGGTGCTATTTCGGACGGTAAGTTAGGCATCCGGAAGCTCACTGCTATTTCACAAGTGTTGTTTCGAATACCACTGACCGATGTGCATCACGCATTCCACCGGATGAAAACCCGTGCAGGTTCTCGAACCTTGTTTTTAGATCAGTTGAAACAGGCATTGGAAGAATATATGGATAAAGACTTATAAACACTCCAATCAATAAAGAGTTTGAAAGCGATACGCATCCCGTATTGCTTTTTTGTGTTTGCATCTGCCCATATATGCCAACTGGCATAAGGGCTTGTTTTACCATGGCTCAAATCGGAAAATCTAACGAAAGCCTTATTTAATAAGGCTTTCCGTCAAATTGTAAAATTTTCAAAAAACCGCTAAACCAATTGGCAAGGCTTGGCAGACAAACACTGCCACCTTTCTCAATTTTGCATTGTAAACATTAAAGAGCAATGCGATGAAAATTATAACTATTGAAGCAGCAGCAGGGATACAGCTTAATAACTGGATAAATACTATTGCTGATTATCTACAAAGGCTGAATGATACAAGCTATGATGACTTATGGCAAAAGGCAGAAAGCTGAAAACAGACAAAAAAATAAATCCTTAAAAACATGTGCTATGAATATTGATAGAATGGAATTTATATCGTGGATGGAACGCATCATGGACAGATTTGATATGTTGGGCGACAATATTAACGATTTAAAAAAGAAACGAAATACCATTGATGGAGAGGAACTACTCGACAATCAGGATATTTTGCAAATGCTGAAAGTCAGTAATCGTTCTCTGCAACGTTATCGCTCTATTGGGAAGCTCCCATATTACACGATTAGCGGGAAATTGTATTATAAATTATCAGATGTACATCAGTTTATCAGAGAGAGCTTTAATAAATAGAACAGAACGCCAATGAAAGCCAAACATTTCCATTGACTGCCACTTTAGGCTAAGCAGGAAGCACTTCCTTTACTTTCGGCATAAAAACTTTAAAATTTTCAGATTATGAGCGAAGAAACAAAGAAACAGGAAACTTCCGAGCAATCTGTTCAGAACGTACCAGAACAACTGTCGGACATACTGTTAATATTGGATAAGGAAAAAATGAAAATCCAAGCCGTAAAGAGCATTGACGAAAACGGCAAAATGGAAACCGTTGACCCTACCAAAAAGAACCAATCTGATTTTATGCGTGTGGACAAACACGGCGATTTCGTTTCCAATTTCCTATCCAATTTTTGGAGACAGCTAAAAGATCCTACCAATTTCACATTCTTTAAAGTGCCGGCAGGAGAAGCTGTAGAAAAGGCAAAAAAATTTCAAAAGCAGGTAGATAACCCTACACCGGAGGGTAAAAAAGAAATGGAAAAACACGAGGTGAAAAATGAACCCGAAAAAGAACAAAAACAAGAAAATAAAAATGATATGGCAACAACACACACAACACCAGAAACAAACGAATACCGTTTCAAGCCGGAACAGATTGATTGGGAAACAATGAACAATCTCGGATTAAGCAAGGAATACCTTGAAAAAAAGAACCTCCTTGAACCATTATTGAAAGGTTACAAGACTAATGAGCTTGTACCTATTAGTATTAATCTTGGCGGTGCAGTAGTACGCACAGATGCCCGTTTATCGTTACAGCCTACACCAGATGGAAGTATCGTGGCGGCAGTACATGGTATCAGACGTGAACCCAACCTAAACTTTGAGTTCTTTGGACACAAGTTTAACGAAGAAGACAAAAAGAACTTGCTCGATACGGGTAATATGGGGCGTGTGGTAGATTTGAAAAATCCCAAAACAGAAGAAATGATGCCGTCCATTATCAGTGTGGACAGGCTTACCAATGAGCTGATTGCTTTAAAAACAGAATTTATCAAAATCCCTGATGAATTAAAGGGGATAAAACTGAACGATGTGCAAAAGCAAACCTTAATGGAGGGGAAACCTCTGTTTATCGAGGGAATGATTTCTACAAAGGGAACCACCTTTGATGCAAATGTTCAGTATAATGCTGACAAAAGATTTGTTGAGTTTTTGTTTGACAGAAACAACAATAACCAGCAATCCCAAAATAAGCAACAAAGTAATAAGCAAACCAGTCAACAAAAGCAATCGCACGAAGCTCCGAGAACTTTCAGAGGTAAGGAACTGACTGATGAGCAGTACAACAAATTCAAAGACGGACAAACCGTATATATTGAGTTGAAAGACAAAAAGGACCAGCCCTACCAGGGTTACATCACTTTCAATAAACAAGATGGAAAAACCAATTTTGAGTTCCCAAATCAATATAAGGAACGTGTAAAACCTACCGAAGCTCACAAAACACAAACTGCGGTTAATTCTGAAGGAAAAACCAACGAAGCAACCAAAAATGTGAAAGAACCTTTGCAAAAAGAACAGCAAAAACCGAAGAATGAAAAGCAACAGGAGCAACAGGAAAAACCGAAAGCTCCAGCAAAATCAAAAGGTAAAAAAGTGAGTTAATTATGAAAACAGTTATCGCAGAAAAACCAAGCGTAGCAAGAGAAATAGCCAGCCTGTTGGGAGCATCTGATAAAAAAGACGGCTACTTAACGGGTAATGGCTATTTTATTACGTGGGCATTCGGTCATTTAATTGGCTTAGGAATGCCCGAAGATTACGGGATTTCGGGGTTTGATAAGACTTCATTGCCTATCCTCCCGAACCCGTTCATATTGACCGTTAGAAAGGTCAAAAAAGACAAGGGCTACCAAGCCGATACGGGAGCATTAAAGCAACTGAAAATCATCAAAGAATTGTTCAACAAAAGCGACAGCATTATCGTTGCTACCGATGCAGGACGTGAGGGCGAGTTGATTTTTAGGTATATTTACGAGCATCTAAAATGCTGTAAACCCTTTGAGCGACTTTGGATTAGTTCACTTACCGAAAAGGCAATCAAGCAAGGCTTTGATAGCTTGAAAGACGGCAAAGAATTTGACGGATTGTATCAGGCTGCGCAAGGCAGAAGCCGGGCCGATTGGTTGGTGGGCATCAATGCTACACAAGCATTGAGTATTTCGGCAGGCAATGGTATTTATTCGTTAGGTAGGGTGCAAACGCCTACATTGGCTCTTATTTGTAAACGCTATTTGGAAAACAAAAATTTCTCTATTAAGAAGTATAGGCAAATTCAGCTATCACACAACAAAGAAAATGTTGATTTCAAAAGCCTTTCCAAAACCAAATGGGAAAACCAAAAACTTGCCGATGATACATTGAAAGCCATTCAGCGAAGCGATACGGCAACAATTACATCGGTAGAAACCAAAAGCGTTACAGAGCAACCGCCTTTGTTGTTTGACCTTACAGGACTGCAAAAGGAAGCTAATAAAAAGCTCAACCTTTCTGCCGAAGAAACCCTGAATATTGCCCAAAGCCTTTACGAAAAGAAGTTTATCACTTACCCACGCACCGGAAGTAAATATATCCCTGAAGATATGTGGGCTGAAATTCCCAACCTTGTAAGAGCATTGCAGAATAATGAGCAATTTAAACAAGCGGTATCAAAAGTAAAATGGGGTCGGTTTAATAAGCGTATCGTAAACGATTTACGTGTGACAGACCACCACGGTTTACTTATTACCGACAAAATTCCGTCTGCTCTCAAAACGGACGAAACGAAAGTTTATAATATGATTGCCTTTCGACTGCTCGAAGCCATATCACAACCTTGTATCAAAGAAGTAACAGATATAGCGTTGCAAGTATCGCATTACGATTTTACGTTGAAAGGCTGTAAAGTTTTGGAAGCAGGTTGGCGTTTGATAAAGGGAACTTTCTCGGACGAAGACACTGAACCAATTCAGGACTTACCCGATTTAAAAAAAGGTGACGAACTGAACATTAAGGAAGCCATTTGTTTAGAAAAGAAAACCAAACCGCCTGTGCTTTATACAGAAGCCGGGCTATTGTCGGCAATGGAAAATGCAGGAAAGGAAATTGAAAACGAGGACGAACGGAAAGCCCTGCAAAATATCGGTATTGGCACGCCTGCTACAAGGGCAGCGATAATCGAAACGCTGTTTACCCGCAACTATATCCAACGAGAAAAGAAATCCCTGATACCCACTGAAAAAGGATTGCAGGTATATGAACTAGTAAAAGACCGCAAAATTGCAGATGTGGCAATGACCGCTGAATGGGAACTTGCCTTGCAGAAAATAGAAAACAATGAAGCTGATGTCGGAGCATTTCAAACAGAAATGGAAAAATATGCAATATCTATTACCGATGAACTATTGCAAACTTCCATTGCTCAAAACAACCTGCCTAAACTGAATTGCCCGAAATGTAAAAGCCAGCAACTCATCATCCGGGATAAAATTGTAAAGTGCCCTGATGAAGTTTGTAATTGGATACAGTTCCGTAATGTGTGTGGCGTACAAATTAGGATAGCCGATATTGAAAGTCTTATCAATAAAGGTAAAACTTCACTTATTAAAGGAATGAAAAGCAAGGCAGGAAAGAAGTTCGATGCCTTTATCATATTGGATGAAGAATACAAAACCTCTTTTGAATTTGAAAAAAACAAAAGTTACAAAAAGTAATGGAAAACAAACCTACCATTAGCACAATGGAAATCAAGAGCCTGATTTATTCCTTACGTGGAAAGCAAGTAATGCTAGATAGCGACCTCGCTTCCTTACACCAAGTGGAAACAAAGAACCTCAACAAAGCGGTAAAAAGAAATATGAAAGGTTTCCTATTTCATTTTGCTTTCAATTGACAGATGAAGAATTTGAAAACTTGAGGTTCCAAATTGGAACCTCAAGTTTAAACTATGGTGGAAGACGTTATCTACCTTATGCTTTTACCGAACAAGGTATTGCAATGGCATCTGCTATACTTCGTTCACATATTGCTATTAAAGTGAGCGTTGAAATTATGGAAGCTTTCGTAGAAATGAGAAGAATGCTAATCAGTAACGCCTCTTTATTTCATCGTTTGGATAAGATTGAATTGAAGCAATTACAAGCCGATCAAAAATTTGAGAAAATCTTTAAGGCTTTGGAAAACGACAAGCTCCACAGCGAAAAAGGTATCTTTTACAACGGACAGGTTTTTGATGCCGATGCTTTTGTTTCTGATATTATCCGTAGTGCTGGAAATTCCATTATCCTGCTTGATAATTATGTGGATGATACGGTGCTGACCTTATTGAGTAAGCGCAATACAAATGTAGCCTCCACCATACATACCAAATCTATCAGCAATCAATTACGGCTGGATTTACAACGGTACAACATCCAATATCCTCCCATTATTGAGATTGAGATTTTCTCCGATGCTCACGACCGATTTTTGATTATTGACGATACGGAACTTTACCATATCGGGGCATCACTCAAAGACCTGGGCAAAAAATGGTTTGCCTTTTCACGAATGGATATTGAAGTTTGCAGGATGCTTCAAATATTGAATAAACAATAAAAACCTCTCGTTTCTATAAAGAGTTTGTTTATACCATTCTCAAATTTCAATTGAATGATTTTCTAAATTCTAAAGGAGATTGGTTAGTCTTACTTTTGAATATTCTATTAAAAGATTGAGAATGCTCAAAACCTAATCCATATGCAATTTCACTAACCGTCAAATCTGTTGTTGAAAGTTTTTCTTTAGCTTTTAAAATCAGTTTATCGTGAATGTGTTGCTGCGTGGTCTGTCCTGTCAATATTTTAAGTAAGCCACTTAAATAGTTTGGCGACACGTTTAATTTATCCGATACATATTGAACTGTAGGAAGTCCTCTTGAAGCCAGATCGTTGTCGTTAAAGTAATCGTTTAATAATTTATCCAGTCTGTCCAGGATTTGATGATTAGTGATTTTTCTTGTCAGAAACTGCCGCTCATAAAACCGTTCGGCATAATTGAGCAACGTTTCTATTTGTGAAATAATAATATGCTGGCTGAACTTATCCATATTCGTGTGATACTCCTGCTGAATACCCAGAATAATATTCTTCAATAGTAATTCTTCCTTTTCCGATAGGAATAATGCCTCGTGTACATCATAACCAAAGAACTCGTATTTTAAGATCTTATCAGCGAGGCTCGTATGCCATAAAAAGTCAGGGTGAACAAGCAATATCCACCCTGAAAAATCGGGCGTTGCCTCTTTATCTATTTCAAAACTAAATAACTGCTTCGGTGCAGAAAAATACATAATCCCCTCATCAAAGTCATATTCCTGTTGCCCATATATTGCCTTAGAATACGAAGACCGTTTGAGCGATATGGAATAAAAATCGAGCATCCATCTATAATCACATACGTTGCCTATATGTCGAATGTCGGCACAATTAATCACACTGATAAGAGGGTGCTGTGGCTTGGGCAACTCCCTGACCTTATGGTATTCGCTAATGGTTTTTATTCGATATGTAGGCTTATTTTGCACAGTATAAAGATATTTATTTTTTATTGAAGACGGTTGCAAATTCGCCTGCAAAATCGGTCAATTTTACTTTACCCAATGATTGCGGTTTGTACAAATTGTAATCTTCGTAGGCATCCGTTCTTCGGCTGGCGTTCATTTCTGTATAACCTTTGGCAACCTGTGGATTGAAACCAATAGCCAACAGAGCATTTAAAAATTGTTCATCAGAAACCATCTGCCATTTCAGATCGGGTTTTCCAATTGCCTCGCCCAGCACTTGAGCCACTTTGTTTGGAGAAACTTCATCGCTGGCAATATAACGAATTGTCCTGCCGTTAAATGGTTTTTCCATCTCTTCTACAATGGCACTGGCAATATCTAAAGGCGAAACCCAAGGTTCTTTTTTATCGCCACCATAATTTTGGATAATTGCCCCCTGTGATTTGATAGCAGGTATAAATGCAAACATGTTATAGTAAAAGCCAACAGGTCGCATTTCTTTCAGGGAAACCGATTCCGGTAATTCTTTTAAAATCTGCTCTACCTCATAATGAATTCGGAGCATTCCGTTTCCGTGATCTGTATGTGCACCGATACTGCTCAAATGCACCACTTTGGTTACACCTGCCAATAGAATAGCCTGTACGTAAATATTAGCTATCCTTATCCTGTGTGCGTAAACATCGATAGTTTTATTGAAATAATTTGCGGGCGGTTCCATCAGATAAACGATGTTTGCACCTGTAAAAGTTTTCACAAGAAAACCTACGTCTTCAAGCGAGCCAACAGCAGGAACTGCCCCAATAGCTTCGATCTCATTTTGTCTGCCGACATTACTGCTGATAACCGTTACGGAATGTCCTTTTGCTACCAACCCTTCTGCAAGTGGTTTTCCGATATGCCCTAAAGAACCTGTCAATACAATTTTCATATTTTAAAATTTAATTATTGACAAAGTTCAGTGGTTTAAAAATCCGGGATGTAACCAAATCTATCTTTGTTGTAACCGAAAAAATAAGTATAAAAATTTCTCTATATCAACGACCGTTTTTAAATTATTGACAAGACAGAGCTTTACCACATCGGGTCATCACTCAAAGACCTCGGCAAAAAATGGTTTGCCTCTTCCCGAATGGATATTGAAGTCGGCAGGATGCTTCAAATATTGGGTAGTCAGTAAGTGTGTTAGCAATTTAAGTGGATTTAATATTTTTATCCTTTACAAATTGTTTATTTATGATTTCCATTGAGTTCAGTTAAGCGTTTTCCTTGGTGATTTGAAAATCTGCGGTTCTTTGGTTCGCCAATCATTTGTTTACCGTAAATACTAGTGTGGCCTGACAAGAGATACGAAATTACACAAGCGATAGCTACATATACACCACATTCAACACCAAATAGTTCAATTGCCATAATAATACAAGCTAATGGTGTATTGGTTGCTCCTGCAAATACAGCAACAAATCCCATTCCTGCCAAAAGTCCTGTTGGTAACGGAATGAATAAACTTATAGTATTTCCCAAAGTTGCTCCGATAAAGAATAACGGCGTTATTTCGCCGCCTTTGAAACCTGCCGAAAGTGTGATAATAGTAAAAGCCATTTTCAACGCAAAATCATATGCAGGTAATTGTTGGTCAAACGAGTGAACAATAGTTGGAATACCTAACCCAATGTATTTTGTTGTGCCGATTGCCCAAACCGCAAAAGCCACAATCACTCCGCCAACTAAGGGACGAAAAGGAGCAAATTCAATTTTTGATTTAAAAATCGCACTTGTTTTATGAATGACCTTGCTAAATGTTGCGGAACATAACCCAAAAATAATCCCTGCAATAATTGCATATATAATATTTAGAAATGAAATGTTGGGTACAAAATTGATGTGATAATGTGTGTGATGTGTCTGCCAAAGTTTGGTAACTAAATCGGCAATAATTCCTGCGGCAAATGCAGGAAAAATAGCATCATATTTCAGTCGTCCGATTAGAAAAACTTCCAAACCAAAGACTGCACCTGCTAATGGTGTTCCGAATACGGAGCCGAAACCTGCGGAAATAGCCGAAATAATTAAAATTTTTCGTTCGCTCTCTGTCAATCGAAAAGGTTTGACAAATTGGTCGGCAATAGCACCCGCCATTTGTAAAGCCGTCCCCTCACGTCCTGCCGAGCCGCCAAAAAAATGCGTAGCAATAGTTCCGATATACACATACGGAGCCATTCGGAACGAGATAATTTCTTTTGGATTGTGAATGGTGTCAATAAGCAAATTATTTCCTGCTTCAATGTCTTTGCCCAAATAGTAATAGAGCAAACCGATGAAAAAACCACCAATTGGCAATAATGCAATTAACCATAAATGATTTTCACGATAATTTGTAACCCAGTCCAATGATTGCAGAAAACCTGCTGAAGCACTACCAACACAAAGTCCGATAAGCAAACATAAAAATGTCCATTTAAGGATGTAGGAAATTGAAGGATACTTTCTGAAAAATACTTTCGTAGATAAATTGATTTTTTGACCGAATGACTTTTTGTTATTTATTGACATAACCAACCCGATTAAAATGTTAAACATTTAATTTAATCAGGCGTCATCAGCTTTTAAAAGCGGTTGGGTAAGGAAGAACACCATTTCCTTTTGGAACGACAAATGTATTAAAAAAATATTATAATATATCTGCCGTAAAGAAATATCCTTTTTGTCTTTTCATTCTATTACGCCAAATACCGCCTCTCAACGCCAAACCTTGCAACATTCACAAAGGCATTTGCTTCCGCTTATAATTTTAGGCTTCAAGCAAAATTCTAAACAAAATTATAGTATGAGTACACAGCAAAAAGACCTATCGTATTTCAGGTTACGACTGCAAGAATTATTAAACAGCAGCTTCCCTGAAAAGGCACACGACCAAAAGTTTATCGACCAACGTTCATCGTGGGCTGCCAATGCTTATGAGGTGGCTTTCCGTTCGGGAAACGTAGTTGAGCAATGCAACGAGATTGCCAATTATATCCTGTTTGAAAATCTGCATTTCTCCAAATTCGATACGGTTTTCCAAGTCGTATGCAATGAGTTTGATACCCTAATGGCAGACGAAGAACTACGACCGTTCGCTCTTAAAATGTTCACCGTCTGTGAGCCTGTTTTCTCCAACTATAAATTAACTGATGATTTCGCTTACACCTATGAGTTTGATGCTCTTTATACCGAAGTAACTGGAACCATTGCAATATGGATAGAGAAAAATGGGCTTCAGTAAAAAGCAACATCTCCAACAAAACATTGATGCCTTACGAATTGCTTTTAAACTGGAAAAGGAGAACCGTCAAGCCACCGTAGGCGAAAGACTGCTAATGATGCAATACAGCGGATTTGGCGGTCTTAAATTCGTGCTGAACCCCATAGCGGATGATATAGACATCAACCATTGGAGAAAAACCGAACATAACCTTTTCCCGATTGTGCAGGAACTCCACCAACTGCTAAAAGAAAATCCCCAAGACGAAAAGCAATACCGCAGGTACGTGGACAGTATGAAAAGCTCGGTACTAACCGCTTTTTATACACCACCGCAGGTGATAGATGCCATTTCGCAATCAATGCGTGATAAGGGTTTGCACATTGACAAGTTCCTTGAACCATCGGCAGGTATCGGATCATTTGTCGAATCCTTTGCAGGGAACGAAACCAAAGTTACAGCCTATGAAAAAGATGTGCTCACAGGAAAAATATTAAAACAGCTTTATCCCGAAAGCACTGTCCGTATAAGCGGTTTTGAAGAAATACCCGAAAAAGAACAAAACAGTTACGATGTTGTTGCCAGCAATATCCCTTTTGGCGATACTTCTGTTTTTGACCTTTCGTATTCTCGTAGTAAAGAGAGTGCAAAAGTTCAGGCTGCCCGAAGCATTCACAATTATTTCTTTCTGAAAGGTAACGATATGCTCCGTGAGGGCGGTTTACAGGCTTTTATTACCTCACAAGGGATTTTAAACAGTCCGAATAACGAGCCTATACGCAGAGCGTTGATGGAAAACAACGATTTGGTATCCGTAATTCGCTTACCCAATAATCTATTTACTGATTATGCAGGTACTGAGGTCGGCAGTGATCTTATCATTCTCCAAAAGAATACAGCAAAACAAAATCTGACCGAAAGAGAAGATTTATTTTGCCAAAGTACGAAAACAGGCTACGGTACGCCAAGCAATGCTTTGTTAGATAAAAGTGGACAAATTGTACATACACATTGGAAAGTAGCTACCGACCCTTACGGGCAACCTGCTTTAATCTATACACACAACAAGGGTGTTGAGGGCATTGCAAATAGCCTTGAACAGATGCTTTCCGATGATTTTGGAAAGCATTTAAACTTGTCTTTGTACAAAGAAAAACGGAATGATGAACCTATTGTTCAAATTCCGACACAGCCCATTGTTACACCTCCAGTTATTGAACGTGAAATTCAAGAGCGTGAAATCATTCAGCCGGAACAACATCGTTTAACACAATCAGCCATCATACTGGAAAGTCCGCAGGAATTAAAACAGTTAAGCATTTTCGACCTGTTTGAAAATGATGATGAAAACATAGCGGTTTTAACTCCACCAAAGAAAGCAACGAAATCTAAAAAGCAAACTACCAAAAAACAACGGGCTAACATTGGTCGCCAAATCGACCTGTTCAGTTCAGCAATGCAGCAACCTTATACGCCTTCAGTTTCCAATGGCTCGGTCAATAGAACCGTTCCACCCAACGGAACAAAACAGGAAATTATTCGCGATTTATTTTCGCAGTCTAACGGAAATGACCAGGCTGATAAACCAGCTATTTCCGTACCTGTTCTTGCAGCCATTCCTAAGCCTGCTCCGTATAGTGGCGAATTGCAATCGTTCCATCGTAACGATTGCCTTGTGGTTGATAATGGTTGGGTAGGTCATTTACAGGAAGTAGATAAAGTGGATAAAACTGCAATGTTCTACCCATTGCAATTACCTTCTTTACAGAAAGCAAGAGCCGAAGCGTATATCGGAGTACGTGATATTTACCAACAGCTTTACAATAAAGAAGCGGAACTACAAACCGAACATAAGGCAGAAAGAGAAAATTTAAACCAACTGTACGATGCTTTTGTAAAAAGGTACGGTAGTCTGAACAGTGCCGATAATATCAAGCTGATTAAGACGGATAGTGCCGGAAAAGAAATCCCTTATTTGGAGCGTGTAAAAGGGAGTGTTATCCATAAAGCGGATATTTTCAGCCATCCTGTAAGTTTTTCCACGACAACATTAGCAACCGATAATCCCGAAGAAGCATTAGCATCCTCATTGAATAAATACGGAAGTGTTGATTTGGACTATATGTCCGAAATCAGCAGTATGTCTGCAGATGCCTTGAAAGATGCTCTGCACGGTCGTATTTTTTATAATCCCCTGCAAAGTGAATACGAAATTTCCGAACGCTGGATAGCCGGTAACGTGGTAGAAAAAGCACAGGAAATAATAGAATATGTAGAAAGCAATCCCGAAAATACCGAAGCAAAGCACAGCCTTATGGTATTGGAAGAAGCCCGACCAAGACGTATCGAATTTGAGGAACTGGACTTTAACCTTGGTGAACGCTGGATACCCACAGGTATTTATGCCAAATTTGCTTCGCACCTGTTCGATGCGGAAGTGAATATCCATTATTCCGACAGTTCCGATAATTTTTCCGTAATCTGTAATCGGGGCAATCAAAATATATGGGTAAAATATGCGGTAAAGGCTGAAAGCAGGACGTTTGATGGCGTTGCTCTGCTCAAACACGCTCTTGTCAATACGACGCCCGATATCACCAAAAAAGTCGAAATAGACGGCAAGGAAGTCAAAGTAAAGGATATGGAAGCCATACAGATGGCAAACACTAAAATTGACGAAATACGTACCGCTTTTACCGATTGGTTACACGCACAGAGCAATGAGTTTAAAAAAAGGCTAACCGACCAATACAATGATAAGTTTAATTGTTTTGTTCGCCCAAACTATGATGGAAGCCATCAGGAGTTTCCGGGATTAGACCGTAAAGCATTGGGCATTGAAGACCTGTACGGAAGTCAAAAAGATGCCGTATTGATGATTAAACTCAATAACGGTGCTATCTGCGATCACGAAGTAGGTGCAGGAAAAACATTGATAATGTGTACGGCAGCACAGGAAATGAAGCGTTTGGGACTTGCTCATAAACCAATGATAATCGGGCTGAAAAGTAATGTGCACGAAATCGCCGAAGCCTATCGCACTGCCTATCCACACGCTAAAATCCTCTTTCCGGGCAAAGAAGATTTTACACCGCAAAAACGCCTGCGAATTTTCGGAGATATTAAAAACAACGATTGGGACTGTGTGATTTTAACACACGACCAATTCGGTATGATACCGCAATCGCCAGAAATTCAAAAGGAAATCCTCGAAATAGAATTGGATAATGTGGAGCGAAACCTCGATGCGATGCAGTCGCAGGGAGCTGAAGTAACAAGAGGTATGCTTGCCGGGTCCATTAAACGGAAAGAAAACCTCGAAGTAAAGCTAAAGACTTTACAGCACGATATTGAAAATCGCAAAGATGATATTGTCGATTTTAAAATGATGGGCATAGACCATTTATTTATCGACGAGAGCCATCAGTTTAAAAACCTGATGTTTAACACCCGTCACAGCCGTGTAGCTGGATTGGGTAACGTGGACGGTAGCCAAAAAGCGTTAAACCTGCTGTTTGCAATCAGAACCATACAGGAGCGTACCGATGCAGATATGGGTGCAACCTTTCTTTCGGGTACAACTATCAGCAATTCATTGACGGAATTGTACCTGCTCTTTAAATACCTGCGACCACGGGCATTGGAAAAACAAGGTATTAACTGTTTTGATGCGTGGGCAGCAATCTATGCCCGAAAAACGACTGACTATGAGTTTTCGGTTGCCAACAATATTGTGGCGAAAGAACGTTTTCGATACTTTATCAAAGTACCCGAGCTTGCACAGTTTTACTCGGAAATTACGGATTACCGTACTGCAAAGGATATTGGTATCGACCGACCTGTAAAAAATGAAATCCTGTATAACATTCCACCAACTCCCGACCAGGATGTATTTATTAAAAAACTGATGGAATTTGCCAAAACAGGAAATGCAGTCTTGTTGGGAAGACCGCCCTTATCTCCAACAGAAGAAAAAGCAAAGATGCTGATTGCTACGGACTATGCCCGTAAGATGTCATTAGATATGCAAATGGTAAGCGGAGCTTACAAAGACCATCCCGATAGCAAGGCTTCACATTGTGCAGGTAATATTGCCAAATATTACAACAAATTCAACGCACAGAAAGGAACGCAGTTCGTGTTCTCGGATTTGGGAACGTATAAGCCTAATGAATGGAATGTGTATTCCGAAATTAGACGCAAACTCGTGGAAGACCACGGTATACCTGCAAACGAAGTACGCTTTATACAGGAAGCAAAAACGGACAACCAACGTAAGGAACTGATTAAAGGAATGAATGAGGGCAAAATCCGTGTGTTATTCGGCTCAACAAGTATGCTCGGTACAGGTGTCAATGCACAGAAAAGAGCTGTTGCCATTCATCATCTGGACACACCTTGGCGACCAAGTGACCTTGCCCAACGTGATGGTCGAGCAATCCGCAAAGGCAATGAGATTGCCAAGTTCTTTGCCGATAATAAAGTAGATGTAGTTATCTATGCCGTTGAAAAATCACTAGATAGTTATAAGTTTAATCTGTTGTTCAATAAACAGTTATTTATCGACCAATTAAAATCCAATAATCTCGGTAAACGTACTATTGATGAGGGCAGTATGGACGAAAAATCGGGAATGAATTTCTCAGAATATGTAGCAATTCTTTCGGGAAATACTGACCTGTTGGATAAAGCCAAAGTAGAAAAACAGATTGCTGGATTGGAAAGCGAAAAACAGGCGTTTAACCGTTCCAAATCAAGTGCGAAATACAAGCTGGAAGATTTTACGGCAGAACTGGGTAAAGCTCAATCCCGCTTTGACAGGATGAGCCTTGATTGGACTAACCTTCAAGGACGTATTCAGAAAAAGCAGGACGGTACGATTATTAATGCTGTTCAGTTAGCCGACCTACCAGCTAATGCAAACCCAAAACAGATTGGAACTAAACTCAATGAGCTTGCGGACAAAGCTCGTACAGGTGGAGATTATGAAGAAATCGGAAATCTTTACGGTTTTCAGCTTTTGGTTAAAACCGAAGCCACACAAAAAGATAGTAGCAGTCTTGTAGAAAAACATAACCGTTTCTTTATTCAGGGCGAGGGAAATATCAAATATACCTTCAACAGTGGTGTAATGGCAAAAGAACCCGAAACCGCATCATTGAACTTTTTGAGGGCATTGGAAAAACTGCCAACTTACATAAAAAAAGAGCAAGAGAATATCATAGAGTTCCAAAAAGATATACCTATACTTCAGCAAGTAGTAAACGGAACCTGGGCAAAGGAAAAACGACTAAGCGAACTCAAAACCGAATTAGCAGGTATTGACCGGAAGATACAATTATCCCTTTCGCCAGATAAAAAAGCAGATGCTCTGGAGCAAGTGGAAAAGCAGAAAGAAACTCCAAAATTTCAGGAAGGCATTATACGGACAAAAGGTATTCATATACCTCGTAGTATATTTTAGTAACATAGTATACGGGCAAAATAAAAGGGAGATCTAACATCTTCCTTTTATTTTATCACTCTTGCACCAAATACTGCAAATCTGGATCGTTTTTAATTCGCTCCAATTCACTTTCAATTATATGAACTACGTCTGATTTTATCTGCCGATAGTTTTTTTCAATCTCTTGTTTCATATTATCTGTACCGTTCTTATCTGTGAAAGATAAAATCTGCGGTATTTTTTGATAGGCTTTAGTTTCGGAAGCTACTTTGTCATTATCTACTACGATTTCACAGTGAAATATTTTCTGTTCAATACGTTCATCAAAATTGTCTGAAATTGCTCCTACAAACATCCCTTGTGTTAGCGTCGATATTTTAGATGCCGGTATTAAACTATCTAACTGAGTTGAAATAGAAGTAGATTTATCATTTCGGTTGATGGTCATACTCTGGCGTTTCTGCAACACTTTACCGAAGCGTTCGGAAAGGCTCTTTGCCGTTTCGCCTACAACCTGCCCACTGAAAACATTACCGACGGTATTCTGAATAACCTTGCTTTCCTTATCGCCGTAATCTCTTGTTAATTGCGAAAAGTCCTGAAAACCCAGGCATACCGCCACCTTATTACTTCTCGCCGTTGCGATGAGATTGTCCAGTCCTCTAAAATATATCGTCGGCAGCTCGTCGATGATGACGGAGCTTTTTAACTGTCCTTTTTTGTTGATTAATTTTACGATCCGGGAGTTGTACAAACCCAAAGCTGCCGAATAAATATTTTGGCGGTCGGGGTTATTACCTACGCACAAAATCTTTGGTTCTTTCGGGTTATTGATGTCGAGCGTAAAATCGTCGCCCGTCATAACCCAGTACAGTTGCGGGCTAATCATTCTTGATAAAGGAATTTTTGCCGATGCTATCTGACCTTGTAATTGGTCTTGTGCGCCACTTTGCCAAGCGTCCATAAACGATGACAAATAATTTTCTAAATCGGGATAGGAAGTTAAAATCGTGAACACGTCCGAATACTTTTTATTCAGCAATTCGATGGCGTGCGGGAAAGTGCAATACTTCCCGTTTTCGTAGATTTTGAGATACCAAATAATGGCTGCAAGCAATATAATTGGGCTTTCCACGAAGAAATCCCCTTGCTTCAAAATCCACGACTTGTTAAGATTTAGCATTATCGTATATGCCGCTTCGTAGGCATCCGATATGTCCGTCATAAATTCGGGATTGAGTGGATTACAACGGTGGCTCTTGCGTGGGTCGTCGAAGTTTATCACGTAGAATTTGGGTTGTACTTCGTACTTATCCCGATGCTTCAGTAAGTGATTGTAGGCAATAGTAGAAAGGTCGTCGAACTTGAAATCGTAGATGTACATACTAAACCCTTTCTCTATCTGCTGCTTGATGTAGTTGTTTACAATTGCATAGCTCTTGCCCGAACCTGGTGTGCCCAACACAATCGAGGCTCGAAAAGGGTTCACGATGTTAATCCAACCGTTGTTCCATTTGTTTTTGTAAAAGAACTTTGTGGGTAGATTGACGGAATATTCGTTTTCCATCAGCTTTGTTTCCTGTTGGAAGCTCTCGTTTTCATTATTGAAAACGTCGTCCATCAGGTTGTTCTTTAATAGTCTGCTCATCCATACACCCGCCATCAGCAAAGCGATATAGCCTAACGATATAGTCAGGATATACAGGAACGTGCCTACTGCCGGGGATAGCTTTAGCAATGGTGTGTTCAGGAAAAACAGCACGAAACCGATACCCAAAGTCACGTAAATTTTAGTCCAGGTTATCTTCTCATTCTTTACGCCCTTAGTGCCTAAACAGCTTAAAGCGAGCAATACCAAAGCAAAGGCTTTGGTATATAGGGTATGTGAGAACAAACCCGCCGTTCTGTCGAAATTGCCTAAAATCTTGTTGATTACTTCCAGTGTCCAGCCACGTTCTAAAAAGAACCCGTAGCAGAACCAATAAAGGTGCATCAGTACCAATAGAATACTGACTGCCCGCATAAAAGCCATTATCTTGGCTAAGCCTCTTAAATCGTCCTCTCCCTGCATTATTTTGAGTTTTAATGTTCGGGCGTGAATTTAAAGTCTGTGCGGAATAGTTATAAGATTGTGGTAGTCTAAGGCAGTACGTGGCGGTATTTGGCTTAATCAGTGTATTTATTTAGGAGCGGATTTCATTAATGATTTATAGGAAGTAAGGAATGCGGACAAACTCTTGTATCCTACTTTGAATGCTACTTCTGTAAGGGTATATTTTTTAGTATCAATTAGTTCAATACTCTTCAAAATACGGGTAAGCTGTATATATTTCTGTATGGTTATCCCCGTTTCATTTTTAAAGATACGTTGTAAATTGCGTACCGACATATTCGCAATTTCTACATAATCTTCGACTTTAAACTCATATCTGAAATTTTCATTGATATGACTGCAAATCGGAATTAGTCGCTCGTCTGAAGGTACAGGGATTTCCAAAGCATTATTTTTCTGATAAAAATCTGGAAGGTTTTGCAAAATGGCTAATAAAAAGACTTTCTGATTATCATCTTCAATAAGTTGTTTATTCCACTTAGTTGCATAATTGAGCATTTCGTGTAAGACAATAGGAACACGGAAAATCTTTACGGAATTGTAAAATTGATTTTGCGGAATATACTTAAAGAGCAATACTGTCAGATTAACGGTTTCTGCTGATGATGATATGCGGTGTTTTATATTTGACGGTATCCATATTGCGTGATTTTGAGGTACAAAATAAACCTTATTCTCTATGTAAAAATACTGAAAACCCTCTGTAACATAGGATAGCTGATAACGTGCGTGAGAATGCTCGTAATCATCGTGTTTCCAGTTTTGTTGCTGCCATATATAAGCATCGCTTATAACATCATCTGAATAATTGCCAGGAGTTGTTTCCTTAAGACCACATTTTAGCATTGCGTTTTAAATATACTTTTTGGCAAAGCTAATAAAAACGAAATATTTAATTTTGCAATATTATTAGAAAAATTTCCTGTGCAATGAATAAAACAATCTCATTTTTAGTTTTCACGCTCTCCTTTTTATTATCAATCAACACTACTGCTATGGCTCAAAATAAGAAAACAAACATACTGGTGCTTATCCATTCTGATAATGGCGGCACTTATGAACTGGCAAAGAACATTACCGAAGGAATTGAGAAAAATAGCGATGCTAATGCTACTATAAAGTTGGTGAAAGCATCAGATAATGTCAAGTTGAAAGACATTCCCGTAGCCAACGTTGATGAATTAAGTTCCTACGATGGCATAGCTTTTGGCTCGCCTGTGTACTTCGGGAATATCAGTACGGCAATGAGCGAATTTTTATCAAAAACGGTAGATGTCTGGACAAAACACGAATTAGAAGGTATGCCTGCAACTGTTTTTATGTCTGCAGGAAGCGGAGCCGGAAAAGAACTGGCATTGCAATCTTTCTGGAATAGTCTGGCAGTACACGGTATGATACTGGTATCAAATGGTATTCGTGGATATGAAAACATAGAAAAAAATATACCGCAAGGGAACTCGGTGTTAGGTACAACTAGTCTGGCTTCCTTAAAAGATGTGACAAGACCAAGCAAAAGCGAACGTTATCTTGCCAAATTCCAGGGAGAAAATTTTGCTAAAGTTTCCACGGCATTAAAAGGAACTTTCAAACAAAAGTCAATCGAAACTAAATCTGCATACACAGTGGATATCAACGAGGTATTGAAACAGAAAAATATTGTTTTACCTGAATTACCAAAACCTGTAGGAAACTACGAGCTTTTTTCGCGTTCCGGGAATTTAGTATTTATCAATCAGGTTTCACTTAAAGACGGAAAGATTTTATATCCTGGAAAAGTCGGTATTGATGTTACTGAACAACAAGTAGAAGAAGCGACCAAAGTTACTATGCTCAACATTATTGCAATTTTGAAAGAGGCAGTGGGAGGCGATTTGAACAAAGTAAAAAAATGTGTGCAATTGATTGGCGTTTTTAATACTCCTGAAACATATACGCAGCACGCTATGTTGATGAATGCAGCTTCTGACCTGACAGTGGAAATATTCGGAGAAAAGGGAAAGCATACACGAAATACATCGGGGGCATATTCCTTACCAGTTGGTTCTTCTGTATCTATTCAGGCAATTTTTGAAGTTGAGTAGATAGCTGTTATACGCAGATAGATAATTATTGATAATGAGAAAAATAATTCTGATTACCATTCTTTCATTCACTATGTTGCAATATACTGTCTTTCAGAAAGGTCAGCGTAATGTTAAAGAACGAATCCAATATATTTTTAGTGAACTATAAAAGGAAGAATTACATTTTTTTCTTCCTTTTCTTCTTCATCTTGTTAGCAAAATCCTGTTCCTCATAATCCTCGCCCTGGGCTTCGGGTAGCAAACCGCCCAATGCTTCAATCAAACCATCTTCGTGTTTTTCCGTAGTTAAGAAGTCGAACAAATGGTGTGGTTCTTCCGCAGGAAGATCCGCATCATTTGATGTGGATAGTTTGGGGATTGGTACAGCAGCTTCTTTTATATCCGGTTTGATATTATTATTCCAGTAATCATTAAAGACATTGGCAGAAAGCTCCTTGTCTAAACGTGAACCGTTCCAAACTGCTTTGGAATTATGGTCTATGAATGTGATACCATAAATACGACCTGTATCGTTCTGTCGTACCACCACGTTAATGCCCTGTTCAATTAGCTGCTTTTTAAAAGCCTGCTCGTCGCTCGTGGTTTTCAGGGCAACGGTAACGGCAGCTTTTAGGGTCTGCTTGCCTGGGTGGTCTTTCAAAGCCGTTTTGCATTTCGCAAAATGCAATTCCAAAGCCGGAAGCCCTGCGCTCTTTCCGAACAGGGAAGCCTTGAACGGATGCCCGGCTTTTTCGCCATTTTCATTTAAGGGGATGTACAGTAAACCCTGCCGCATCTTTTTGTGTAGTTCGCCCTCCACTTTTTCGGTGGTAATATTGAACAGGGATAGCAGGGCATTGTATTCGCCCAAAGTCTGGTACTGGTAATAGTTTGGCAGGTGACGAACAACCGAAGCGATTTGGCTCTTTACGTCGCCTGCCTTATAATCTATCGGGAGGAAAACATTGTCATTTTGGTTACGCTCTTTATCGGTTGCGGGTATCAATCCATGTTTCTGCTCCAGTTCACGGCACAGGTTCATAGACCGCATTTTCTCGAATTTGTCCGAAATCTTTTTGCCTTGTTCATCAACACAAACCGATACAATATGAATATGGCTTCGGTCAATATCAGTGTGCTTGAATACCACAAAAGGCTGTTCTTCATAACCCAGCTCCCGCATATACTGTTGTGCTATTTCCCGATATTTATCATCACTAACATTATCTTTCGGGTCGGGATTGAGTGAAATATGCAAAGTATGTTTCTCAGTTTTTTGATTTGCCAGAAGATAAGGAGCAAAAGATTGTGCCAATTGCGCAACGGAATATTGCCCGCTTGCCGTTTCAATAATCTTATTTGTAAACAAGATTTGTCCGTTTTCTTTCTCTACTTTTAGATTATTATATGCCAACGCACCGTACAAATTTGCACTTCTACCGATTTTTGCTATCATTTCTGTTATTTTTTGAGGTATTTCTTGTCAAATTCCTCGGTTATTTCCAGCACTTTTTTAAACAGCTCAACCATTTCTGTCGTCTGCTTTTCTAATTTATACAGGTATGCCGATGCTTTTTTCTCCGAAAAGCTCTTGTACAATAGCTTTACAATCTGGTTATAATTGACACCAATAGAACGAAACTGACTGTGAAACGAAGTCAACCGCATATAGAAATCAACCGTTCCTTTGTCAATCTGAACGGACTTCATTTTGTTTCCGAACAGTTGTGTAATGATAAATTTTGCTTTGTTGGGCATTCCTGATCCTTCAAAAAGCGATAAAAATTTGGCGTTTTCTTCGTCCGTAAGACGAAAAACGTGACGGTGGGTACTTGGGTCAAGCTTTGGCTTACGACCGCCCTTATTTCGTTTGTTATTATTGCTCTCGTTCATCACTAATCCATTTTTTAATCCGTACAAAACCTCGACTTCGGAGAGTGTTTTTCAGCTCCCAGCAGGGCAAGTTGTTTTGAGGCACGAACTCGGTTTCGAGTGCCTCAAAACACAACTTGCCGTGTTCTGTTGAACACAAAAATCCGCCCTGCGGGACGGATTGATTTTAACAGGGAAAAACGGCTCGATGCCGTGGCTGTTAAACTCCATTTTGTCCATTCGATTTTGCATAAATCCGTTAATAAAAATCATTATACAAAGTAAAGACCTGTTTTTGAAAGCATTGTACTGTGATACAGTGCCAAACAATGCCTTTGAACGCCAAACAATGCCACATTGAAAGAACTGCTTATTTATCTCTTTTTATTTGTACCAACAAAAGGATATAAGTGCATAAATAGTTATGCACGTAACAACCTAAGTATATAACTATCGAGGTAGATAGATAAAAAAACAAGTACATAGGAAAGTACATGTTCAGATACCTATCTGTGTAATTCTACATGTAGAGATGCAGGCACATCAGTAAATAGGTTTTTCGATACAAACTTACTTACCTGCACACCTACAGAGGTATGTGTTTAGGTGTATAGATACCTGCCTAAATATATCTGTATTGAGTAACATATCTATATGCAGAGATAAATAGGTAGCAGACTGCAAACATAGGCACCTACGCAAATAGGTAAATGAGTATATAAATAATTAAAAAAAAGTTAAAGAGATGAATGCAAAACACAAAACAGTTTTTATCGCCTTTTCTTCTCAAAAAGGTGGCGTAGGTAAGAGTACGTTTACAACACTTGCGGCAAGCATCCTGCATTATCGTTTGGGCTACAATGTAGCTGTATTTGATGCAGATTTTCCACAGCATAGCCTGTTGAAAATGAAAGAGCGTGATTTGAAAATGGTAATGGAAAACGAGGCTTTGAAAAAGCTGGCGTATAAACAGTTTACCACCATCAACAAAAAGGCGTACGAAATTATTCAGCACAGAGCGGATAGCGTACTGGAAGCAGCCAACGAATTTGTTGAGGCTTCTCCGGTTTCAATTGATGCTGTATTTTTTGACCTTCCGGGAACGGTAAACACGCCGGGTATTCTGAAAGCATTGGCGGGAATGCACCACATTTTTACGCCAATCACGGCAGATCGTGTAGTAATGGAAAGCACGCTCGTTTTCACACAGCTCTTGCAAGACGTGATTATGAAAAAAGGCGAAACGTCCATAAAAACGATCAACCTGTTCTGGAACCAGGTTGATGGCAGGGAGAGCACACCTTTATACGATGTGTATAACAACCTTATCAATGATTTGGGATTTAGCCTGATGCAAAGCCAAGTAAAAAACAGCACACGCTTTCGCAAAGAAAGCGAAGTGAACAGCAAAGCTATTTTTCGCTCAACGCTGATGCCTCCGGACGAAAGGTTGATGAACGCCTGCCAACTAGACCTTTTTATGAACGAATTTTTAAAAATCATTCAATTATAATCCCTATGGAAAAAGATAATAAGAAAAAAATTACTCCTGATATTGACGAGGAGCTAATGATGAACCTGATGGTTGACGGTGTAAAGAAAGAAGGGTTACAGCTTCCACCGGAACCTGAACCAAAAGCAACCGAAACTGTGGTCGTTAAGCCAAAGGAACTATCACAGGATAAACAGGCTGTCAAGGATAAGAGCCGTAGTAAGAGAACTTCTGAAATAGATTACGAAAATACATTTTTTAAGAAATCAGACACCAATGCCCGTGACGGAAAAACAGTTTATATCAGACCAGAATTTCATGAAAAATTGACACGCATCATACAGGTGATTGGCGAAGATAAGATTACTATTTATGCTTATTTGGACAACTTACTGGATTATCATTTTCAGGAATTTAGCGAACAGATTACCAAAAGTTATAACGACAAGTATAAACCTATTTAATAATTATGGAAACATTAATTGTAATATGCCTGCTGATAGTCATTGGGCTATTGTTGCATGATAAGATTGTTATCAAAAAGAGGTCGGAGCAAAAGCCGAAACAGGAAAAAGTCAATCCTAATCTTCCAGATATAATGGGGCAACCGAAACCTATAAGATGCCAATTAGTGCCAAACACCGCCACTGAACGCCAAATGGAGGATCTACAGTTTAATCCTGCTAATTTAGACATAGAATACGACGAGAATGAAAACTTAGGTATTCAAATTCCGCAGGAAGAACTGGATGAGGTTTTTAGTAATACGCCTGATTTTGAGGAAGAGGAAGAAGAATGGAACAGGTATGGAATATCCGGTGGCAATAATGGTTTAGCCCAAGGGGTTACTTTTGAAGAACTAAGCTCCGTGGGGGTATTGCTCCAAAAAGAAAAATTGGAAACAGCCCAAAAGGAAACAGCGATAGCTATAGTTCATAAAATACAGGGAACCGAATTATTCAGCCTACTGGAAAATTCCATGGACGGTGCATCCAGAAAAATTGCGGAGCTTTTGGATAATACAATCATTTCTGAAACGGATGCCGGTTCTTCCACTTTGCGGAAAAGTGATTTGAATGATTTTGACATTGGGGAGTTTGTTTAACTCCCCAATGTTTTATGAATGAACCTTAATCAATATCAATCACATTAGCATCTCCAAACCATTCTTTAGCTTTTGCAATAACTTGTGCATCTGGATTGTGAAAGAAAACCGCTAAATTTTCTTTAGCCCTTGTACAACAAACATAGAATATTTTTTGAGTTCTATCCAATACAGTTGCTGACCCTGTTTCTAAGAAAAGATTACCAAAATTATAATTATTCCAACCGCCATTATCAAGTATAACTAAAACATTGTCAAATTCTGCACCTTTGGTTTTATGCTGTGTTGAAAACGGTGTTTGTCCTTCAAGGTATTCATATAGTTTTTGAAATTCACTGAACTTAACATCCTTCACTCGATTATACAAATACTCTTTGTTCTCTTTAAAAGCAATCAGCTTATCATCAATCAAACAAATTCTCTTTTCGTTAGCGTCATTAATAACTTGTTCAATCGTATTATCTCCAACATTCACAAGGCTTTCAATATTTTCTTTTAAGGCTTTTTTGCTTGCAATATTTGTTATTTTAAAATGATAATCTGTGGCTCTTAAAAATTCATTGTACTTTTTATTTTGATACAAAGAAATATTATTCTGAATTTTAAATAAGTGTTTTATAAGATTATCTCTTTTTGAACCTTTCTTGTTTTCATCATCTTCATCTTGCTTTTTATCATCAAGTAATTGGTCTTTGTCAACATACATTTTGGAAAATTCAAGAAACTTTAATGATTTGGCATAATTATACAATTCGGCATTACCATCAATAAAAATCTGCATTGTATTTGTTGGACGAACAGCGTTTAAATCTCTGCCACTTTTTCCTTGCTGTAATACTTCAATTACTTCTCCAAATGTATTTTCTGAAAAATCATTAGCTACGTTATTATCTTTAATGTATTTCTTAATTCTATCTCTATAGCTTAACACGTGGTCTCTATCATAAATATCCATCAAGGTTCTAAAACCAGCCTTACCTGCTATTAAATTGTGAGTAAGGTTCAGTTCTTTTGTTTCCTTTGAATTATTGAAGTCCCAAGCATAATTTGCTGCTAAAAACTCTTCAACCTTATTGATGTTCCCATCAGTGGAATGCAGAAACAAAACAGTGCCTTGCTTTATTACACCACCAGCCATATTAGGAGCTTTCGGGTCGGCAGATGGCTCTTGAGTTATACCATCGGTACGAAGTTTGTTCGCCAAATCAATAATAAGTTTGGGATTTCTTCTATTTTGCTTCTTTGGAATTTCGTTTACTTTTTCAGCATCTTCTCCTTTATAATCGTCTAAGTTACCAATGCCATCTTCATAAATTGATTGCATAGCATCTCCAAAAAAACCTACGATATTCTTTCTTTCACTTTTCTTGAAATGTGTAAGAAATGTTTCTACAACAGCTTTATTTGTATCCTGATATTCATCAATGAAAATGAATTTGTATTTATCTTTTACTATACTGCTAAGTTTGGGGTATTTTTCAAAGAGATAGTTGGCTACTGTAAGTAATTCATCGTGGGATATAATTCCTTCACGTATTCTAACAAACTCTTTGTACTGTACACCATCAGGCAAAACTGCATAATAATCATCTGGAACAGGATTGACTTCTTCAATAGAAATTTTGGTTACTTCGTCATTGTTCGCTAAGGAAATAAGAGCTTCTTTAAGTTCTTTTTGAAAATGTTTAATACTATCCCATAAGAAATCGTGTATAGTGGATACATTAAGATTTTTATGGTTTACCCTTTCTTCAATTTCTTTAACTGCTGCATTAGTGTATGTCATACAAGCAACCTTAGCTGTTGGATTTTCGGCTATTGCTTGACGAATAACACTTACTAATGAATATGTTTTACCACTTCCTGCACCGCCGCTTAATAGGAAATTCCTGCCGTTATCAATTGACTGAAAAATTTCCTGTACTTCCGGTTCTAAATTTAATCTTCCTTCAGCCATAACAAACCATTTTTAATGTAAGCCGGAATATTCCAATTACTAAAGTTTTCATCACTATGATACAATATATCTAAAGCGAAATGGGTTTTCTTCTTAACACACTTATCTGCTAAATCATAAGGGCTTTTCTCATCGTCATCAAAATCAGAAGCGTTTTTTATTCCTTGGAAAGTATCTTTATTTTCTTTTACAAATGCTCTATTCAGATGTATAAAAGCATCTTCAAAACTCCTTGCGTGATAGGTGTTTTCTTCCTGCTGATAGCATATACAAATTGTAGAACTCCCGACAATAATTGTTCTACCTCCAACAGGCAGAGCTTTTAAATCTTCCCAAGTTACAGCATTTAAGAAATGACCAATTGCAGAATTACTTGTTTTGGTGCCTTCTTTAACAGGACAAGCTCCCCAAACATCATCGCCTTTGGTATTTTTACCTGTCACTTTAATAGCATCAATATCTGTTAATATCAATGATTTGATACCTAAGAAATCGATAAACTTCTCAAATATGTGTGAATATGCACCAACTTCTATAATTGAAATATTTTGAGACAGAAGTGGTAAGAATGTATCTGCATTACCTTCTGCTTCTAAACGAACAACTTCTTCTAAGTCTACTTTTCGCATAAAAGTCGGTATCAAAATTCTTTCTGTATCTCCTTCGATTAGGACTGCCTTATCAGCAAAAAAGATTTCAGCTCTGCTAATTGTAAGATATTGTTTTAAGAATTGATAGTGTTTCGGGTCTTTATCATATAGAGCCACTAAATCCTTTAAATTTTTAGCATTCACATCATTTTTTGCTATTGCTTTCAAATATTTTATATCATTGAAATCACTATCTGCAACAATGTGTGATGAATGTGTTGTAATAATGTACTGCAATGGTCTATTTATCCCATCATCTCTTTTAACACCCTCCTTAAGTAGCTTTTTTATATTTTTTATAAAGACGTATTGCATTTGGGGATGGGTATGAGCTTCAGGTTCTTCTATGATAAGTAGATTTATGTCTGCTGGCTTTTTGTCTTTATCCTTTTTGAAATCCTGTACTAAAATTTCAATTTCAAAAATCATACTTATAAGGTTCATATATCCTAAACCATTATAGTGCTCGGGTAATTTATGGTCATCGTGAGTGTAAACCACTGTAGTATTTCCTTCAAGTAATTCTCTGTGTTGTAATGTTGAAATAATTTCAATGTCAGTATCATTTAACTTAACGCCACCAAAATCCTGTACTTTTTTTATCACATCTTTAAATAGGTCTTTGTAGATCTCGCTTAATGTACTATCGGTTTCTGAAAGCTGGTCTTTAAAGTCTTCTGTAGCCTGAGTTTTATCGCTACTATCTTCTTTCTTCTTATAGAGGCTTGAGGTTTGTTTTGATAGTGTGTTTTCCTTTTCCTTATTTGTCACATCTCTCCTTGCACTTATGTACTTGAAACTAATGATGTCTTTTAAATTAATATTTTCACTAACAAGGTCAATTGGTTTAGTGTCAGTAATCTTGTTTGTTGCTGTGTCGTATTCAAAAGAGAATTTATGAATTTTAAAATAAGCTTCTAAGTTTTGCTTTAAAAAATATTTTAGCTCCCTTGGTTTATATTCTTTCTTCTTAACATTTTTTGCATTTTCACTGGCTGCAAAGCCTGCATAATCAGCTTTTATTCTTAAAAAATCATCATAACTTACAGTGTATTCAAAACCTAAAACAATATTGTTATTGTCAGGGTCTAAATCCATTAATACTCTGCTGACATTAGATAAATCATCAGTATCACTATATTCAATATAAACTTTTAGCTTAATGCCTTTGGAAAGAAATTCATCTGGAACATCACCCGACTTAATTAAACCTTCAATTTCGTTTTTGAAATCAATATTAAAGTCATCGTAAGAAAATCTACTTTTCTCATTTATAAATTTATCCAGAACTGATAGAATGGAAGTCTTTCCTGTATTGTTTTTTCCGATAACGAGAGAAAGCTCATCTTCGAGGTCCATAGAGAAAGTCTTCAGCAATCGAAAGTTTTCAACTTCTATTTTTTTTATCTTCATAATAGCTGGTTATAGTATTTGATTATTTTTTATTCTCCTCTTTTTTTAATCTTTTTTGAGATATTTTTAAAACCTGTTTGCTTACAGGCTCATTTTTCAGCAACTCAATTATCTTATCCGACAGCCATAGTATCAATAACTCATTAATCGGAATTTTATAAAATTCTGCAAGCCTTTCAATATGTTTTCTTGGCAATGGTCTTTCTTCATTTTCAACCTTACTGATAAAAGCACTATCCAATTCTAATGCAGCTCCAACTTCTCGTAGAAATAAGCCTTTATCTTCTCTTAGTTCTTTTATATGTTTACCAAATGCCATTTTGCTTTTTTAAGACTTGTCTAAATAAGTCAAATTTAAGTATTTTTTTCTGATAAGTATATATTGTAAAGCCATTAACCGCCAAATAATTCCTCTGACTGCCAATTTGTTAGACTGCCTCGTTTTCCGAAACACCTTTGTCCCGAAAGCCCGCATGGTGCGGGTGAACTTAACAAATTAATGTGTTTCAATTATGGAAAAACAAAGAAAAAAAGTTTTGCTGGCAACTGTAGCGATGTTGTCAGGAATTGGTGCGTTTGCACAGGGAAATGGTTCGGCTGGTATTAATGAGGCAACCCAAATGGTAACGTCGTATTTCGATCCTGCAACTCAACTCATCTATGCCATCGGTGCAGTTGTAGGGCTCATCGGAGGTGTTAAGGTGTATAACAAATTTAGTAGTGGAGATCCTGACACAAGCAAGACGGCAGCTTCTTGGTTCGGTGCTTGTATCTTCCTGATTGTAGCAGCTACCATTCTGCGTTCATTCTTCCTTTAATCCTTTGCCTTATGAATTACAATATCAACAAGGGCATCGGAAGAACGGTGGAATTTAAGGGACTGAAAGCACAGTACCTGTTCATCTTCGCTGGAGGATTGCTCGGTACCTTAATCTTCGTGATGATAATGTATATGGCAGGTGTAAACTCTTACATCTGTCTACTGCTCGGAACCGGAGGTACTTCGCTTATCATCTGGCAGACCTTTTTACTGAACAGGAAATATGGTGAACACGGACTAATGAAGTTGGGAGCCATAAAAAGGCATCCCCGTTACATCATCTGCCGCAAGCCTGTACACAGGTATTTAATATTCACTCCTAAATCCAAAAACGTATGAGAAATGTAGCTAAGACAGCCACATTGGAAAACAAATTTCCTTTGCTGGCAGTAGAGAACAACTGCATTCTTTCTAAAGATGCAGATATTACCGCCTGTTTTGAAGTACGGTTGCCGGAACTATTTACCGTTGCATCGGCAGAATACGAGGCTATTCATTCCGCTTGGCACAAAGCAATCAAAACCTTACCAGACTTTACCGTCATTCACAAACAGGATTGGTACATCAAAGAGAATTACGCTCCCGATTTGGTACAGGAAGACCAGAGCTTTCTGTCAAAATCCTACCAACGTCATTTCAACGAACGACCATTCCTGAACCATTACTGCTATTTGTTTCTGACAAAGACCACTAAGAATAGAATGCGTATGCAAAGCAATTTCAGTTCGCTTTGTAAAGGCACACTCATTCCAAAGGAAATCAATAAAGAAACGATACACCGATTTATGGAAGCGGTGGCTCAGTTTGAGCGGATTGTGAACGATAGCGGATTTATAAGCCTGCGACGTTTGACCGAAGACGACATCATTGGTACGGACGAAACACAGGGATTGCTGGAGCAATACTTAACGCTGTCAAGAGAAAACGGAACGGCAATGCAGGACATCGCACTCAGTGCTGAAGAAGTCCGTATTGGAAACAAAAGGTTGTCCTTGCACACCTTGTCCGATACGGACGACCTGCCTGCAACCGTTTCGGCTGATACCCGGTTTGAAAAACTCTCTACCGACCGAAGCGACTGTCGATTATCGTTCGCTGCACCTGTAGGATTGCTCCTTAGCTGTAACCATATCTATAACCAATACCTGTTTTTGGATAACAGCGAGGATAACCTGCAAAAGTTTGAGAAATCTGCCCGTAACATGCACTCGTTGGCTCGGTACAGCCGTGCCAACCAAATCAACAAAGAGTGGATTGAGAAATACTTGAACGAAGCACATTCATTCGGACTTTCTTCTGTTCGTTCACACTTTAATATTATGGCTTGGTCGGAAGATCCCACGGAACTCAAACAACTAAAGAATGATTGCGGTAGTGCATTAGCATTGATGGAATGCAAGCCACGTCACAATACAACGGATGTAGCCACCTTGTATTGGGCTGGAATGCCAGGCAATGCAGGTGATTTTCCGAGCGAGGAAAGTTTTTACACATTCATAGAACCTGCCTTATGTTTCTTTACCGAAGAAACCAACTACCACAATTCGCCTTCCCCATTTGGTATCAAGATGGCTGACAGGCTTACAGGAAAACCTATCCATTTAGATATTTCGGATTTGCCGATGAAACGAGGGATTATCACTAACCGGAACAAGTTCATACTTGGTCCGTCAGGTTCGGGAAAATCTTTTTTTACAAACCACATGGTTAGGCAATACTACGAGCAAGGTGCTCATGTATTGCTGGTAGATACAGGAAATTCTTATCAAGGATTGTGTGAATTGATTAAGGGAAAAACCAAGGGCGAAGACGGTGTTTACTTCACTTATACCGAAGATAACCCGATTGCCTTTAATCCATTTTACACCGATGATGGTGTGTTCGACATTGAAAAGCGTGAGAGTATCAAAACTTTGATACTCACGCTTTGGAAACGTGACGATGAACCGCCTACAAGGTCAGAGGAAGTTGCCTTGTCCAATGCCGTTTCAGGTTATATCGACCGAATAAAAAACGAGGGCATTTTCCCATCATTCAATGGCTTTTATGAATATGTAAAAGGAGATTACCGCAGGGTACTCGAAGAAAAACAGGTTCGTGAAAAAGACTTTGATATAGCAAATTTCCTCAACGTTTTAGAACCTTATTACAAAGGTGGCGAGTATGATTATCTGCTGAACTCGGACAAGCAGTTAGACTTGTTATCCAAACGCTTTATCGTGTTTGAGATTGATGCGATTAAAGATCACAAAATCCTCTTTCCGATAGTTACCATCATCATTATGGAGGTCTTTATCAACAAGATGAGAAGACTGAAAGGTATCCGAAAGCTCATTTTGATTGAGGAAGCGTGGAAGGCAATTGCAAAAGAAGGAATGGCTGAGTACATAAAGTATCTTTTTAAAACAGTAAGAAAATTCTTCGGAGAAGCTATTGTCGTAACCCAAGAAGTCGATGATATTATCCAGTCGCCTATTGTAAAAGAGAGTATCATCAACAATTCCGATTGTAAAATCCTCTTAGACCAGCGTAAGTATATGAACAAGTTTGATGATATACAAGCAATGCTTGGGCTCACGGATAAAGAAAAAGCACAGGTACTATCCATCAATATGAACAACGATGCCAGTCGCTTGTACAAGGAAGTTTGGATTGGATTGGGCGGAACACACTCGGCAGTGTACGCAACGGAAGTAAGCCTTGAGGAATATTTGGCTTACACGACAGAAGAAACCGAAAAAATGGAAGTGATGCAACTCGCTTCCGAATTGGACGGTAATGTGGAACTCGCCATTAAGCATATCGCTATGCAAAGGCGTGACAACTTAAATCAATAGTTATTAACAATCAAAAATTTTAAGACAATGAAAAAAATATTTTTAATGATGCTTACGGCAATGATGTTTGCCGTAGCACCGTCCGCAAAGGCTCAATTTGTAGTAACTGACCCGGCAAATTTGGCTTCAGGTATTCTCAACTCAGCGAATGAAATCGTACAGACTTCATCCACTGTGAGCAATGTCGTAAAGAACTTCAAAGAGGTTGAAAAAGTGTACAAACAAGGCAAGGAATATTACGATAAACTGCAAGCTATCAACAACCTTGTGAAAGATGCTCGTAAGGTACAGCAAACAGTTTTGCTAGTGGGCGATGTGTCTGAAATGTATGTGACCAATTTCGGTAAGATGATGAACGATCCGAATTTCAAACCAAATGAGTTAGTAGCTATTGGTAACGGGTATTCGGCACTGCTGAATGAAAGTACTGAACTTCTAAAGGAATTGAAGCAGATCATCAGTGCATCAAGTCTTTCACTGAATGACAAAGAGCGTATGGATATTATTGACCGGGTGTACAAAGAAGTAAAAGAATACCACAGCCTTGTACGCTATTACACCAATAAGAACATATCAGTAAGTTACCTGAGAGCAAAAAAGAAAAATGATGCTAAAAGAGTGCTTGATCTGTACGGAACTTCTAACCAAAAATACTGGTAAATTATGGAATGGGATAATCTTCACGAACTTCTGCGTTCGCTCTACGATGATATGATGCCTCTTGCAGGCGATATGGCTGCGGTTGCGAAAGGTTTGGCAGGATTGGGAGCTTTGTTCTATGTAGCATTAAAGGTTTGGCAGGCTTTAAGCCGTGCCGAACCTATTGATGTGTTCCCATTACTTCGTCCGTTTGCTTTAGGACTTTGCATTATGTTTTTCCCAACTATCGTGTTGGGAACCATTAATGCGGTATTAAGTCCTGTGGTAACCGGAACCCATCAAATACTCGAAGACCAGGTACTTGATCTGAACAAGCTACAACAGCAGAAAGACCAATTGGAATATGAAGCAATGGTCAGAAACCCAGAAACAGCCTATATGGTATCGGACGAAGAGTTTGATAAAAAGCTGGAGGAACTGGGCTGGTCGCCATCCGATATTGGAACAATAGCCGGCATGTATATGGACAGACAAGCCTACAAGATCGAAAAAGCCATCAAAGATTGGTTTCGTAACCTACTCGAAATACTTTTCCAAGCTGCGGCTTTAGTCATTGATACTATCCGAACGTTCTTTCTGATTGTTTTAAGCATTCTCGGTCCAATTGCTTTTGCTATCTCCGTATGGGACGGTTTTCAGTCCACGCTCACACAATGGATTACACGGTATGTCAGTGTATATCTCTGGCTTCCCGTTTCGGATCTTTTCAGCTCTATGCTGGCAAGGATACAATCTCTCATATTGGAAAGAGATATAGCTATGCTAGCAGACCCAACATATATACCTGATACCAGCAATACCGTGTACATCATTTTTATGATTATCGGCATTATCGGATACTTCACCATACCAACAGTAACAGGATGGGTAATCCAAGCCGGAGGTGCAGGAAACTTTACACGCAACGTAAACCAAGCGGCTATGAAAACTGGAAATATTGCAGGTGCAGGAGCTGGTTCGGCGGCAGGGAATATCGGTGGCAAATTAATGGGAAAATAAAATAATTAAATCAGTTAACAATGGAATTTAAAACTTTAAGAAATATAGAAAACAGCTTTAGGCAGATACGTTTGTATGCCATAGTATTTGCAGTTCTCTGTATTGGTATTGTAGGATATGCCGTATGGAAATCCTACAGCTTTGCCGATGAGCAACGTCAAAAAATCTATGTACTGGATAACGGTAAATCCTTAATGCTTGCCCTGTCGCAAGATGCCAATATTAATCGACCTGTTGAGGCTCGGGAACACGTTAGGCGTTTTCATGAACTGTTCTTTACGCTGGCTCCCGACAAGAATGCCATTGAAAGTAATATGAGCAGGGCTTTCAATCTTGCCGATAAATCAGCCTTTGATTATTACAAAGACCTTTCTGAAAAAGGGTATTACAGCCGTATTATTTCGGGTAATGTACAGCAACGCATAGAGGTAGATAGTGTAGTGTGCAACTTTGACAATTATCCTTATGCGGTGCGTACCTACGCAAAGCAGTTCATCATTAGGTCAAGTAATGTAACACGTCGTAACCTGGTTACTTCCTGCTATCTCGTAAACTCCGTTCGTTCCGACAACAATCCCCAAGGTTTTAACATCGAAAAATTTGCGGTGGTAGAGAACAAGGATATAGAGGTCATCGAACGTTAAAACAGGATATATGAAAAAATTCAAGGAAAATATGGACAGGTTTTTTGACAAGCTGGACAACAGTTGGAGGGCTTTACCATTGAGGAAGCAACACCTATACACGCTGTACTTCTTTATTGGTTATCTACTGCTTACTGTAGGCGTTGTTACCAAAGTATGGTACGATACAAGCAATTCAAAAAACGATATACAGATAGAGCATATTGAAAACCCTGTCCTTAAAAAGAACGAAAGTCCTGCAAGGTTACAGGACACATTATCAACAATTTTAAAAAATCAGATTTATGAAAGAAAATGAGAACAAAAAGTCGGTTGTTCGGGTAACGGAGGGTAACCCGAAAGAAACCGCCGATGTACTGCAAAACGGTAAGGAGAATAAAACGGAAAAGCTCAAAAAGCCTTTGATTTTTGGTTTGATGGGTATTGTTTTCGTGGGTTGTATGTATTTAATTTTTAAACCGTCGGAAGACAAAAAGGAAATCGAAAACATCGGGCTAAACGATGACGTGCCACAGGCTACCGGAGCAGGAATGCCTGCCGACAAAGGCAAGGCGTATGAACTTGAAATGTTGGAACGCAAAGAACAGGAGAAGCGTAATGGTTTAGCAACGCTTTCAGATTATTGGAACACCGATGACAAGAAAGAGCCTGTGGATGAATTTACCGAAGATGATGATGAAAGCACCGGCTATGGAGGTGGTAGTAGAAATTCGGGAAGAAACAGTAATCCTGCATTGAACAGCTATCGAAATGCACAAAGTACATTGGGTAATTTCTATCAGGACAACAATTCTGAAACAATGGAACTTCGCAAGCAATTGGACGAGTTGAAAGAACAACTAGCTGATAGAGATCTGCCAAAGCCTACAACTGTAGATGACCAGATTGCATTGATGGAAAAATCCTATCAGATGGCGGCAAAATATCTCCCGACAAATACGAATACCAACACCGCAGAACAACCTGTACCTGCAACAAATAGTACCACTTCAGTGGCTTCGGGTGAGAATAAAAAAGAACATTTTGTATCATTTACTGCTGCAAGGAAGAATACCGTATCCGCCTTGTATCGTGAGCCTACAGATAGTGAGTTTTTGGAAAATTGGAGCGAAACCCGAAACAGAGGGTTTTATACAGCAAGTACTACCGAACAAATGGTACAACCCAAAAACAGTATCAAAGCCTGTGTACACGATGCACAAACAGTGGTTGGCGAAACCGGTGTTCGTTTACGATTATTAGAACCTGCAAAAACACCAAGCCGTACTATTCCACAGGGAACCATTGTAACAGCTAATGCCAAATTTCAAGGAGGACGTTTACAGCTTAAAATTACCTCTGTTGAACTGGAGGGCAATATCATTCCGGTTGATATCACCATCTATGATCTGGACGGACAGCAAGGTCTGTATGTTCCGTATTCTCCTGAAATGAATGCTCTTACCGAAATGGCGGGCAATATGAGTCAGACAGGTGGAACCAGTCTGATGCTTACCCAGAATGCAGGACAACAGGTAGCTGCAGATTTAAGCCGTGGCGTGGTGCAGGGAGTTTCGGGCTATTTCGCCAAGAAAGTACGCACTCCAAAAGTTACACTAAAAGCAGGGCATCAGGTCTTTCTTGTATCAAAGCAATAATGTTAAACTCAAATATTAAAAAAATGAAAAATATTTTTAAAACCTTTTGGGCAGTTGCCCTGACTATCGGCTTTGCCGTAACCTCCTTTGCACAGGATAGTGTACCTGTAAAAACACCTCTTGAATTGGGCAGAATTGAGCCATATCGTATGGAAGTAACTTACGATAAAACATCGCACCTGATTTTCCCGACTGCCATTCGTTATGTGGATTTGGGAAGCGAATACCTGATTGCCGGAAAAGCCGAAAATGCAGAAAACGTATTGCGTGTAAAAGCATCAGTTCGGAATTTTGAAGCCGAAACCAACTTTTCCGTAATTACCAATGATGGTCGCTTTTACTCTTTCAATGTGTATTACAGTTCTTACCCCGAAGCGTTGAGCTACGACCTGCTAACAATGCAAAAAGCAGTAGATAAAGCCAATGGAAACGATGTGTTGTTTGAAGAATTGGGGAACAATTCTCCGTCTTTGGCTGGTTTGTTATTGGAAACCATTTACAAGAAAGATAAGCGTATTGTAAAGCACATCGGGGCAAAGAGCTTCGGTATTCAGTTTATCTTGAAAGGTATCTATATCCACAACGGGAAATACTATTTCCATACGGAATTGAGAAACAAGAGCAACGTACCTTTTAATATTGATTTTATCAACTTCAAGGTGGTAGATAAAAAGGTAGCCAAACGTACCGTATTACAGGAACGACCTATGATACCGCTTCGAACTTACAAGCCTTTGGAAGACGGAATAAACGGACAATCTACCGAGCAAAATGTTTTTTTGTTAGACCAATTTACCATTGCCAACGATAAGGTGTTGCTGATTGAAATCTTTGAGAAAAACGGCGGACGACACCAAATGCTTCAGGTAGAAAATTCGGACTTAATCAAAGCCCGTGTAATCAATGATATGCACCTGAAATTTTAATAACCTTTTAAAGTAATTACAATGAAAAAATATATCTACACCGTGATGTTGCTCTTTATGGCCATCACGGTAACACAGGCACAAAGAATGTTACCCAAACAAAAAGGTTTGGAAATAAGTACAGGTATTTTATCTGATGATAAAATCGGTAACGATTATTACATCAGTCTGGGTATGACCGTAAACGGTAAAAACGGAAATTATCAGATATGGGCTTTGGAATACACACATCAATACCACAATTACAAATCGCTTCAAATACCGCAGGAAACCTACACGGCTGAAGGTGGTTACAGTTTCTTTTTATTGGGCGATGCCCGTAAGAATATCACACTCAATGCAGGGATAACAGGTGTTGTTGGTTACGAAAATATCAACCGTGGAGAAACAATGTTGTACGATGGTGCGAAAATAGTTAGCGAGGACAATTTCATCTACGGTGCCAGTGGTCGGCTGACCTTTGAAACGTACCTGTCTGACAGATTTGTATTGGTTTTACAAGGGCATACAAAAGTGTTATGGGGTACAGATTTGCGACAATTCCGACCTTCCGCAGGTGCGGGATTAAGATTTAACTTTTAATACGTAAAATTATGATAGCAATATTTAATAAATTCAGAATAGGATTACTGCCGTTATATTTAATGCTGGCAATCCTGACAGCTTCGGTTTCTTTGGTATCTTGTAGTAAAGATGACGAACTCGAAATACAGAACGATTTTCCTTTTGAGGTCAATGTAATGCCAGTTCCTAAAGAGATTGCCAATGGAAATACCGTTGAGATCCGCATTACCATACAGCGTACAGGAAATTACAGCAACACACAATATTTCCTACGCTACTTCCAATTCGACGGACAAGGCTCGTTGAGGTATTACGATGAACCACCATATCTACCCAACGATTTGTATCCTTTGGCATCGGAACAATTTCGCTTGTATTATACTTCAACGTCATCCGTATCGCAGTCTTTTGATGTGTGGATTTCGGATAGCTTCGGGAATGAAAAGCAAATAAGTTTTCAGTTTAACAGTAATGATTAGAAGTAAAAAGAAATCCTGCCACAAAGCAGGGTTTTCTTTTTTGATGTAGATTGAGGGTGATTTTTTGTAAATTTAAAAGGTAGAATTAAATACATTTGGATATGGTTTCATCGTTAGTTATTTCAATAATATTCTTGGTTGCAGGCTTAGGATTACGGTATTGGCTTAACCGTCGAAAGTTTTACAGACGTGGTCCTATGGGAGCAGAAGGATTTTCCTCATACGAAAGTTCGGTATTCATTAAATTAATTGAAAGGATCGGCAAATGGTTAGCCTATGCATTAATTATCTTTGGGCTATTGTCATTGTGGGTTTATTCGAGGGAGAAAAAGGAAGTAAAAACAGAGCAATCAAATCAAAAATAATTTCTAATTACATTTTTAGGAGAATCGGATATCTAAAAGGTTATCCGATTTTTTGTTTTTTAAAAGAGATAATGATTGATAAGGATTACAA
Source organism: Sphingobacterium sp. 1.A.4 (assembly GCF_002734245.1). NCBI lineage: Bacteria > Pseudomonadati > Bacteroidota > Sphingobacteriia > Sphingobacteriales > Sphingobacteriaceae > Sphingobacterium > Sphingobacterium sp. 1.A.4. The sequence goes on along the minus strand of NZ_PEAZ01000074.1, from coordinate 36,320 downwards.
TTATAGAGAGTATGCTAATCAATTAAAACGACTTTAGTATATTTGCTTAGTAAAATATAGAAAATCTTAAAGTGTTTTTGCTTTAAGTCTTGGTACTGAAAACTGGTAATTTTTAAGACAACAAGACAATAAGTAGGAACGCTCACGCTATAGGCGTGGGCGCTCGCTTATTCGTTGTCGGGTATACCAGTGCCTCAGTATCGGTAAGTTGTAGTTGCCTACGCTTCTTTTTTTCGTAAGGCCACATCAATTTTTAAAAGTATATTGATATGGAAACAGACACACATCCACAAAAAATGACCCTTGGTTTTATCAATGATAAAAGTCCAATTCTAGATCGTATTTGTAATGACTTAAATGCTTTAGGAATTGAAGCTTTATTCCGATTGGAAAATATTCAAGATGGATTAAATTACTTACTCACACTAAAAATACTTCCTAAAGCTTGTATTATTGATCTTGACTTTTATGACAAGAATGTACTAGCACAGCTTCAATTATTAAGGACACAATATCCAACCATTCAACTTATTGCACATAGTGATATTGATGATAAGAAAGTCGGTAAAAACTTGTTAGATATTGGTGTTTCGAGCTATTTATTAGCTGTGTAACCCTCCCGATTTTCGGACTGGCATCCAGGCGAGTTTTCAAATATAAATATAGTTGTTATCAATAGGTCAATCTTTTTTAAAGGTGACCTATTGATAACATGCCGCCGGCAGGGCATCGTATTCCATTGGTGTCTTTCCTCCCAGTGATTCATGTGGTCTTTTGTAGTTGTAATCCTGTAGCCATTCTTCTGCGAGTATCTGTACTTGCAGAGTATCTTCAAAGAGGTAGGCATCCAGGATACTTTCCCGAAATGTGCGGTTGAAACGTTCAATGTAGGCATTTTGCATAGGCCTGCCTGGTTGGATATACTGTATCTCTATTTCTTTGTCAGCACACCAATCTCGAAATTCCCTGCTGATAAATTCTGGGCCGTTATCTGTACGGAAACGTGAAGGCTTTCCTTGCTCTTTTATGATGCGTTCCAATAGATAGGTTACTTTGCTTGCTGGCATACTATGTGCAACCTCAATAGCGATGGCCCGCCTGTTAAAGTCATCAATGATATTCAGTGTCCTGAACTTGCGCTTATTGGTCAGTACATCGCTCATGAAGTCCAAAGACCATGTTTTAAGCGGCTTCTCTGGAATCGACAATGGTTGCTTTACCCGGGCTGGAAGTCGTCTTCTGCTCTTTCTGCGACGATTCATCCCCAATAGTTGATACACCCTGCGTATTCGTTTGTAATTCCATTTCAGTCCTTCGTGTCGGATCCGTGAATAGTAAAGGTCCTGTCCTTCGGTTGGATACCGATCGGCCAGCTCTCGGAGCTTCGCTATCGTTTCGCTGTCATCCTTCTTGTTCCTGTAATAATACATTGACTTGGGAAGATTGACAACCTTGCAGGCCCTGCTGATGCTGATCCGGTGCGTCGAAATCACATAAGCAGCCATATCCTTGCGCTGGCAGGGCCTCAGAACTTTTTTGATAGTACGTCCTTGAGGATCTTATGGTCTAGGGCAAGGTCCGCATACATCTGTTTGAGACGGCGGTTCTCTTCCTCAAGTTCCTTCATACGGCGCAGCTCTTGGCTGTCCATACCGGAATACTTCTTCTTCCAATTGTAAAATGTGGCTTGGTGGACACCCAACTCCCGGCAGATATCAGAAGTGGATTTACCTGATTCATGTTGCTTGATCGCCGAAACGATCTGACTCTCGCTGATTCTTGTTTTTTTCATTGTACTGTTCTAAGTTACGAATTTTCGCATTTCAAACAGTCCGACTTTTCGGGAGGGTTACAGCTGGTAGTGATGCTGATGATTTTAAATTAGCCATTGACATCCTTGTCAATGGCTAATTTTCAATGTTATGAATAACAATCTAATACTCTATAGACTCTTCTCGTACACTTCTAAAATGATTTTACACAAGATTTTAACGTGTTCATGTTCAATATTTTCAAGCTCATCTATCAATAGAGGATAATGGTCTTTAAACAAACGTAACCTCCCAATGCTGAGAGCATAGAGAAATTCCATTAGTGCTTCACCTTGATATTCATCACTATGTTTTGCAAAGGTCTTTAAAAGCATCAACATGTCCTCAGAATTCTTACGACTAAATGAATAATTAAGCTCGTCATTTTTTGCTGCTCTAAGAATAGACGCTTGAATAATCCCATCATTGAAACGATTAAAAACAAATGGATCAAGTAAATTCTTTACAAAATTAGTCTGATAAAGCCCGTCAATTCTATTATTTCTTAGATTATTTAAAACACAAGAAATAGTAAAATAAATATCCGATTGAGTTACTTGCTCAAAGTAATCATTACTATTAAAAAAAGCGGAATTTTTGCGAATTTGTAATTCATTACCTAGAATATCAGGATAAAATATTTTTTGTGTGCCACCTTTGAATGTTTTATTAGAAAAGTTATTTATTGTCGTTATTCTTTCATTTACAAAACTAGATGGTTCATTTAAGCCCTCTTGTATTTCTCGTAAATGATCTAGCTCAATTTCCCAAGGTGTTTCTATATTGGAGTTATCACAATTAATAGTCTCTATTTCTACGAAAGAACTATTTTCTGCACCATATAGTCCATATTTAATATTACTTTTTAATTCTTTATGCTTATCAGAATCACTAATTCTATTGATACCAATAAAGTATATAAGTCTGATATTATTATAATTTCTGAAATATCTACTCAAATAAAGTAGGTTTTTCCCATTTGTAATACAAGAAGCTACAATCAAAATAGAACCAGATTCTTCTTCAGAAATCTTTTTATCAACTAATTCAGATTGATTAATAACTTCAATTGAATTCTTAGAAAAGCAAGTAGTCTTTTCCAAGATATACTTTGCTAATAATTCTGACCCTTTATCATTCAAATGGATTATATACTTTAATGATGCTGGTACGTATTGATTAACGAAAGCGTCTATCTTACTTTTATGGCTTTTATAGTGTTTCTTTTCAATATTTCTAATGATATTCTCATAATCAATATACAAATTGTATTTTTTTCTATTGATAGTATCTTCACTAAAAGAAACTTTTAAGGAAGTGCCAGTCTCCTCATTATATTTGAATACTTCCACAAAATCTTTTAAGGTTTTGGTTATGTATTTACTAGCAACGATATTTCTAGTATTTATAATAGGTTCATCCAAACTAAAGGAGTCCCCAACAATCTTAATTGCAGTAGATTGATTCTCGCAAAACGAACATCTTTCACCAGCCTTGAATTGCTTATAAATCTCTAATCCGTATTGAAATTTTTCATTACGTTCTAAATTACAGAGAACTCTTTCAAGTGAGAGATTTGACGGCTTTTCTATTGGAAGATAGTAAAGAATACAAACATCTTTTGAATCTATCTCTGGATGATTCCCTTTTAAATAATGAACTAATCCACCAGATGTCGATGCAGATATTAAAAAAATTGAATCTTTATAGAATTTGGTATTTTTACTGTATATGCCATCGTACGATTTAAATGACTCAATATTAAGATCTTCTCTATTATCATATCTTTTCAGATATTGGCTTATGGAGTACCCGACAACATTTATAGATAACGTATCACAATAAATATTTCGAATTTCTGTGTTTTTAAATAAATGCAAAAGATTTAATCCAATGAAATCAATTTCACTTTTTTGTACTAATACATTTGCCGTTCTTAAAAATTTGGTTGAATGCTTTCCTGATGGAAAAACATAATGGTGAGAAATGCCATTACTCTCTACTAGCCCTCCATTTGATATAAAGATGTTTGCTAATCCTTGATTAATAATTTCCTTAAAGTTCTCTTTCAAAAAGCGATCATCTTTTGAAAAGATAAAGTCTGATTTATTGTAACCAACATAAAAAATGCTTTCAACAAGTGAGTTTTCTTCTGCTTTTGGAATACTTTTAAAAATTTTATCGAGATTAATTTTTATAAGAGATTCTACAGAAGATACAGTAGAGCAATGAAGAAAAACGAGGGCACTTGTTTGATGGAAATATCTAAAATGTTCTGTCAATTCATTCTTCAAAGCACCAAAATCAAACTCGATATTAGGGTTGAAAATTATTGTGGCACTTTTATATTTTTTATCTCCGATGTTTGAGTTGTAAATGTAAAATTTTCCCATTATCGATTGCTTTTGAATGGATATAGAATACTGATATAAGAACCTTGCGATTTAATGATATTGTCCGTTTTAAAACCATCATTATTCCAATCCTCAAGCTTTAGATCCTTCAATTTTTCTATGTCAATAGGTTTGTAATTGTCCTTTATTAAATCTCTGTAAACACAATACTTATCGGTTGAAATTTTCACAAAACCTTTTTTATTCAATATATTTAATATACGGTCTAATCCTATACCTTTCTTTGACTTTAGATTAGAGGTTGAAGATGTCTGATTTTTCACAAGACACTTCTTAATAACTTCTAAATCCGTTAATGTTTCTTTCTTAGTAAATTTGTCAATAAATCCTACCCCTGAATCAAAAACTAAAATTTCTAAATAATAAATTTGATTGTGTTCGTTAACGCAGTTTTCCAAAATGAACGGGTGTTGAAAAAAGGATTGAATAGGTGTTTCTTCGAACTCCTCAAATATTTTATTACTATTATTTATATGAAACCTAAAGTAAACTCCGCGTATACTTGCAGGAATATCTATTAAATTTTGGTCAGTCTTCCCCCATTCGTAAGTGTTTTTTGTTAACTCGTAGACTATTGCACCAATATCTTCAATAAGATTCTCAAATTCAATTTTGTTGTTTTTATTAAAGGTCAAAACATAGTCATTGAAAATTTTCTTGATGCTGTATTTGATTTGATCTTCATCATCGTTAAACCCATCAGGACTTTCAAGTAACCTTATTAAACCTTTGTTTTTTGAAAGATGATCCGTATTTGTCAGAATATATTTATTACCCTTTATTCTATCTAACGAATTCATTTTTATGAAAAAATCGTTTTGCAGTTCTCTTAAACGATCCTTAATATTGACATTGTTTTTATCAATGAAATTTGTTGTATTCCATAATAATGAGACTACAGGATAAGCATATTCTTGATCATAAAAATTGTTTAAGTTTTCATTATCTACATCTAATTCTAATGTTTGAATATTTGATTTATTATTTAATGTGATAATGAACTTTAACAAATCTCCCAATAGTCCAAATGTATATTTGTTTAATGAACCTGGCATTTTTAGATTTATAACACCCTCGACCTCATTATTTATATGTTTCCTATATAAAATCTCCATTTTGCGAGGAGTGATATTTTTAGGTATTGATATTTTGATCATATAGTTTCTTTATTTACATTCTTTTACTAAAATCCTTGTAAATTTCAAATAACAAACATACTAAAATATTAAAAGCCAATCTAACCAAGCGGCGTTCTTTTGCTTCTTTTCTTTGGTCGCAGATGTGGAAAGAAAAGAAGTCTCCAAAAACAACGAAAGGGATACTGAATATCCCTGCAAAACAGATCGCAACCTGTTTGATAAAATGAGAAGTGAAGATGGGGTGTAGCCATACATTTTGGCAAAGTGGTTGCACCGCTTAAATGCAAAAAGACTGCCCCGACCTTCGGGAGGGTGTGTCTTTTTGCCGCCAGATTTCTGCTATCGGGCGACTTGTATGGGTTGTGAACGGAAATCTTTCAAATTGAGAAAAAAGCCCCTGTTTTCAGTCAATCCATTACGGAACAAACCCCATAACAAAGAACTTCCCATTTGTGCGAGTGACGAATTGATATATAAATCCTGTTTTTCCAATGCTTCAGCTAAACTGCAACTTGGTGTATCGTCCTGTTGTTCGGACTGCTTCAGCAAATGTCCAAATTCATCGGTAACCATTGGCAGATTAGATACCGTTTCGTATCTGTCGGAATTAGGCTGTTTTATATCTCCAATCGTTGATAATAATACCTGTCCTGTATATTGGCTGTTTCCATAATCCAACCAATATTTTGGTTTATGATGGTAATATTTTCCGTTATCCAATGCTTTCAATATTTCAGCAATACCAAACCTTGCTTTTACAATATCTACACAGGTAATAAAGATAGTAGCCTGTGCGTTTTCGGGAACTTTGCCCAAACTATCTTTTTCAAACTTCTGTGTTTCGGCTTTCCAGTTAGTACCTGTAAAGCGGTTTGCTCGGTTGATGAGAGCAACGGATTTATACAACCCGACCTCACATTCTGCAAAACGCTGTCTTCCCAAATTTGCTTCTGTGATAACATCATCATCCCAAAGACGAACGGACAATCCTGCGTGTCCTAAAGCTATTAAACTGTGGTTCATTTCCATTAAGGCGGTCAAAACCTTTGAGCCTGTGCCACCTGCACCGATAAGGTTTATCGATATGGGATTGGTGGCATTTATTAAACTATTGTCCGTAAAATGGACTTTTATTCTTTCGTTGTTCATCGCAATATGTCTTTTAAGGTTAGGTTATTTTCTGTCAATACTTCCATTGGAAAGGCGTCGCCTGTGGCGATTAAATTCTCCCAAAGGCTTACGCAATTTCCATTTATCGGGTTATGACCGTGCATTAAATGACTGAAATAGCTGTTAAAGAAAAAGCCTTCCCATTTGTTTATAAATTCTTCCAATGAAGCGGTTTTCTTTATGCGTACATCTACTGTACCCATACATACATTGCCGTCCTCATACACGTTAAAAAAGGGGGCATTGTACAGCTTTGTGTTTATTGTAGGTCTTCTTCTATTCGGTAAGGCGAAAACGGCTAAACCGTTGCGGTTGGCTACCCACAGCATAGGTGGTACATTGGCTTTGCCTTTGGGTATTCCCAGACTTTCAATAAAATATAGTTCCCTTTGTGTGGCTTTTGTAAACCAAACTACTTTGTTTCCATTAGGGTCGAAGTATAAAACCTGATTGCTCAATACTCCCTGCGGTTTCAATAACGGTTCTTTTTCTTCTTTGGCAGTTTTCAACGCCTTTGCCAGTTGGTTTGCTTCTTTTACGGTCAAAGGGTGAGCATTAATGGGAGTACCGTTTTTATCCATATCAAAATGCTCTACATAAGTATTGTTACCCTTTCCAGTAGTCTGATAAAATACCAATGCTGATTTTGGGTAGTATAGCGTTCCGAAATCCTGTGTTATATCGTTCATAGCCTTGTTTTTAAAAATTATTCAAAATGTAGGTCAATTCATTTATCATCGTAAGCAAACGGTTTTCAAACTCCAATGTGTTGGCGGTTATATCACTTCCGTCAAACCGTTTTATAATAATGGGTTCTTCCATCTGTCCGTATTCCTGTAATTCGTTGTTTACTGATTCTACCACATTATCCATAAGCCAGCCTGTACCATCTGCACAGAATGAAACATACTTTTCCATTGAAATGATATTTTCCATGTCTTCTTCATTGGCTTCGCCATTTGGTCGGGCATTGCGGAATACGTTTGCATTAGGGTACTGCTGATAAATTGCATAGGCTTCCTGTGCTACTTTAAAGCAATCAGCATCAATCTTATCTTTCGCTTTAAAACGGTTTAAACGTTCTTTAAAGAGCCTTAAATTAGCTTCGTTGTAAATCTTCTTTTCCATACAGTCGCCAATCCATTCTGCTTGAGAAAATTCGCTGAGGTAGGCTTCTGTATCTTCTCCGTAATCATCCTCGGTTACCCAATCTTTGTGCATTTCATACATCCAGTACAGGTAACTACTTTCCTGTCTGTAGTATGGAATATCGGCAATGTGGTACAAATAACTGCAAACTGACAAAAACAGTTGAGCGGTATGTTTTCGCTTTGGGTCTTTCAACCAACGAAATAAGGGTATTACAGGAATGTAATACAGGGTTGTACCAGTATTATATCTTTCCTCGCTTGTAAAAAACACTTTCTTGCTATCCTGTATCAGTCTGATTTCTTCCCAATCCGTTATTTTAAGTTTTAGCTGTTCTTCGGTGTCTTTTAAAGCCAATGCGATATTGTAGGGATAGCCGTAAGATTGCGTTGATTTCGGAATGATGCCGTAATGCTCTGCCAATTGAGAAAGGGAACTATAAAAATCCCTTTCCATTTTGATATTATCCCTGCAAGCCTGTACTGTTTCTGTTTCGTTCAGTTTAGGGAGAAACGAAGTCCTTAAAAAACCATTGGTAACATGGCTACTGGTACGGACTGTTGTTTGTCCTTTTGGATTTCGTTTGCGTCTTTCGGTCGTTGCATCCAGTTTGCGAACTCGCTCAACTGACGGTGCAATTGCTTTTGCTTGGGTTCTTGGGGCATTTGGAATGTTCCCGATACGGTATGTCGTTGCATAAGTCATTGTTTTACTGTTTTAGTTTAACCTTTTGTTCCCATTGCACTTTCAAAACGGTACTGTACCGTATCGTCCTTGATTTGTGGTGCTGATACTTTTGCGGTAGTCAGAATGGGGTATGTATTGGAATAAAAATTCATTACTGCCTGTACACTCCATTGCGGTTCGGGGTCGTTCAGTTTGATTTCCTGCCCCTTATCATTCAATATAAAAACTCGTTGTAATTGCGTTGCTAATAACATAACATTTGATTTTTGGGTTAGTACTTTTATTCTTCTTCTCCTGCTTCATCAATGGGGTAATCGTCTGTAACTTCTGCCGATTGTATCGGTTCGGGTGTTGCTTCTTCTGTCGCACCGAAAAGGCTCGGTGTGGCAAATTTGCCCGATAGTGAAGTTTTACGTTTGCGTATGGCATCGGCATAGTCGGGAAAATCGGCAGGGTTCGGCACTTTCATCCACGCTTCACGGAATTTACCCTCTTTTTCCAGTTCGTCAGCCTTTGCCATAGCTTCTTTATATTTCTTGTCCCTGGCTTCCTTTTCTTTCTTCTCCTTATCGGCTTTTTCCTTCTCCATTGCCGATTGTTTTTTGACTTCTTCCATTTGCTTTAAGAATTTCTCCATATCCACCATCAAACCCGAAACGGTTTGTACTGGTGCGGTTATCTGTTCAAAAAATCCCTCATCAAACTCCTGTGCGGTAGCATTGAATGTAAGGGGCGGAATAAGGTTTTTTGCATTATCCCCGCATTGTTCATTGTTAAGCATAACCGATACGATTAGCTTGGTTTCTGCTCCCTTTGAAATGTTCAGTTGTAATACTCCTGTAAAGTTCAACTGCTGTATCTGATTGAAAAAATTTGTATTCATCGTTCTAATTTTTTTGTTTGTCCTCTAATCGTTTTTTCTTAGCTGTCAGTTTATTGTACATATCTGTCCAGTATGCGTTCTGTCTCTTGTCGAACTCGTAGAAACTTTCGTCCTCGTGTCTGTAACCAGTGAACCGCTTGCTAATCTTTATGGCTTCATCAAGGTCAGTGACTTCGATAGAGCATCCGTTTAAATCCGTTACTTTCATAGCAATGATAATTTGCGTTCCAAAAGCGTTTCCAGTATTTCGCAATCACTTTCATAAGTTTCCCCCTCAAAATGGTAAGTGTCTGTATCTTCATCAAAATCATACGCCTCTATGTCTTCATCGCTCAAACATACATCGTCCAGTATGCCGTTTTGATAGGTTGCTCTACCATATATCCCGTTTCCCATTTCCTCATAATCCTGTACAAAATCAACTTGGTATCGGTCTGCTATGCTCCGCAGTATCTCGGAGTTAGGCGACCATTTGGTTTCGTACTGAAAATTTCCTTCATCGCCCTCGTTCCAGTAGATATTGAAGAAATACCCACCGTTCGTACTGTCTGAAAAGTCGGGCAATTGCCCTTCTTCGGCTTGCTCTTCCTTTTCCTTTAAGATTTGGAAAAGTTGTTGTATCTGTGTGATTGCTTCGGGTTTTCCCTCGAACACAACCGTATTACTACACCAGTTCGCCATTGCTGTTATCATTTAAGGTTATTTCAATCATTTTTTGTTCTCCGAAAAGCAGGTGTATAGCCTGTTTTAGTTGGTGGTTACATTCGGGTTTTTCCGCATATTCTATCAAGCTATTTGAAACAAATATGGCATTCTAACCGTCAAAAAGTTGGTCAGAAAATACTCTTGGGTTTCGCTGTAACATCACGTTGTACTGCTTTAAAATTCTTTCGGTATTCTCTACAAGACCAAACCAAAAATTGGCTGTAATAAGGGTTTTATCTGCCCATATACTCCGCATATATTCCTCGTGTTTTCTGAAACGCTCGGTTTCCTGCTGTATAAAAAGGCTTATTTCCTTAAGGTTTTTGGAAAACAGTTTTGCCAGTATATATCCCTTTTCCACATTGTTCATTTCTTCTAATGCTTTCATTGTAATGCTTTTTAAAGGCTACCACCGTTTGTAAGGCGGTAGCCTGTGGTTTAATTAATTGAGTTGAAAAACGTCTGCACCGACTTTCTGAAAAGAGGTACATAATTCAAATGCTTTCTGTGATTTCAGTTGAGCAGTACCACCCATTACAATACTCTGTAATTTGGCTTCGTTGTCTTTGTAATTTCTTACGTTCTGATAGTAGCCTGTTACCGCATTGTATGCTCCGAACAATGTACCTTTGGTGGTTTCCATTTGTTGGGTATCGCTTATCATTGCATAAGCAAAAGCATCTTCAACAACGTTTTTGAATACGGTGGAAACTTCATCTTCCGCACCTTTTTTCAGCAGTTCCAATGTTTCCTTATTTGGGCAAAGTGCCAATTGGATTAGCTTTTTAACCTCTTGGTCTGATACCTTGACTTTCGTCCACTCATTGAAAATCCCTTCTAACTGGTCGCTGAACTGGTTAGCAAGTCCCATAACTTTATGTGCGTTGTCTAAACGTTGTTTTGCTCCTGCGGTGTGCTTGATGCGTACCACATTGCTCATATTGCGTAAAGAAGCATTTAAGGTATTTTGGCAAACAATTCGGATAGGTGTAAAAGCGGCTGTAATACTTCCGCTACCGTCATGCGAAGTGGTTAGAAAAATGTATTTTTCTGTCACATCATCGCCATTGCCCACACGGATATAACTCGGCAATTTGGCTGTAATAAAAATACGTTCACCGTTGCCCAAAGCTCCTGCGGTTTCGTATAAAATGCCGTTCGTACCGCCTACAATACTGTCAAAGAATGAAAAAGCATCTCTGTTTTGTACGATATGGTAGTCTTTACCCACAACACCCAAAACCGCATTGTTATCGGTGCGTATGTTGGCGAAATAATTAGGTACTTCCAGTTCGCTATTTCCAATCTCGATACCGTTAGCAGTTTCTATAATGCCTGAGCTTTTTGTAAAGAGTGGAGATTTTACCACTTCATAATCTAACCCTGCGTGTCTGATTGCTTGTTCGCTTGTTGGGTAATCCTGTACGATTTTCCCCAAACCGTGCCACGCTTTTTCCTTTACGCTAAAGAATGAGTAACGTCCTGTCTTGCTGTTGAAATTGATATTATGTGCCATGCTGTTGAAATTTTAAAAGTTTGAAAAATGAGTATTTGATAGCTGTTAAAATGGTAGGTCATCTTCGGTTTGCTCCGCCTTAACCTTACCTTTGTTATTGTCAGTAGCCTGTGTGGTTTCTGTTTTCCTGCTACCTCCGTGCAGTTTGATTTGCGAGGTATGAAAATTCAGTCCTGCTTTTGGTTCTCCGTCATTTCCTGTCCACGCTCTTATACTTACTCTGCCTGTCAGTTCTACCAGTGTGCCTTTTGTGAGTAGTCTGGCTACTTTGGGAGTTATCCAGTACGAGCAGTCGAAATAGGTTGTTTGATCTATGCGTTCGCCCTGCTTGTTTTTGTAGCTGTCGTTTGTTGCTACTGAAAAGTTTACTACTTGTTTGTCCTGTGACGTTGTGCGTACTTCCGCATCCCTTGTCAGTCTTCCTGTGATGTTCATGATTTTCGATTTTTACGTTGTTAAATTCCTGTTTGATTTTTTTTGATTTGATTTTATTCGGCAATGAGAGGAGGTGCTTGTTTTCGTTTCACTTTTTCCATTTCCAATGCTGATATTTTTCATTTCTGACATTTTTTTTATTCGTGTAAAGAGCCGGAGTATGCTTTGTTTCGTTTCACGAGCATAAAAGGTTAGTGTTTAGCAGCAGCAAGGTTTTGTCAAAAAAATACGACCCGCATGGGTGGAGATTATTTTGCAAACCCAAAGGGCACGACCTTGCTGTTGCGTTATGAACACTGAAATACCTTTGCTCTTGAAATGGGACAAAACCAGCATACCGGCTCTTGGATAAAAAACAATGTGGAAGCCAGTGGAAAAGGCATTGGATAATGACCCGATGCGTGTAGAAAACACGCAGCCATCGAAGCTGAATTTTACAACACTTTAGTGTTCAATCAGTAGCTTATTATTTGCTATCTCATTCGGTCGCCAATAATATATGGTCAAATACTGCCTTTAAAAGACAAAGACTACATCTTTGGGCTTTTGCTTTAAAATCATACATAATTTCAAAATCCATATTTTCTAATAGGGTTGGTTATGAGAGATAATTCACAAAAAACTAAGGTTACCGCTGAAAAACTTAAGAAAGTTCTGAAAGGTGATAAGACGGAAATGTCAAATGAAGATGCTACGAGAATGCTTCAGTTTTTAAGAAAACTAGCACGGATCGCTGTAAAAAAATATTTGGAAAGATGAGAGTAAGCAGAGAGCCCATTGCAGACATTTATGTACGTGTAAGCACAGATGAACAGGCCGATAAAGGTTACTCGCAACGTAACCAGGAAGAAATGCTACGCAAATACTGTGAAAGCCATTCCATAGAAATACGTCATGTCATATACGAAGACCATTCTGCCAAAACCTTTAATAGGCCTGAATGGAAAAAATTGATAGCTAATCTGAAGAAAAACAAGAATCGTATCGATCTTATTCTATTTACCAAATGGGACCGTTTTAGCCGTAATGCAGGCGATGCATACCAAATGATAAATCAACTCCGAGATCTCAATGTAGAACCACAGGCAATTGAGCAACCATTGGATCTATCAATACCAGAAAACAAAATGATGCTGGCATTTTACCTTGCAGCTCCAGAAGTTGAAAATGACAGGCGGGCATTAAACGTATTTTATGGTATGCGACGGGCGAAGAAAGAAGGAAGGTATATGGGGCTGGCTCCGGTTGGTTATAAGAACAAGATTGATGAGGCCGGAACTAAATACATTACACCAAAGGAACCAGATGCTTCCACCTTACGGTGGTCGTTTGAGCAATTAGCAAAAGGAACATACAACACCGAACAAATTTGGAAGAAAGCAAAGGAAAAAGGTCTAAAATGCAGCAAGAACGCTTTTTGGCAAGTAATAAGAAATCCACTTTATTGCGGAAAAATATTTATACCCACATTTAAAAATGAAGAGAGTTATTTTGTGCAAGGGCAACATGAAGCGATATTAAGTGAAGAGCTATTTGAACAAGTGCAGGACATTTTGGATGGTAGAGGTAGAAAATACCGCTTAAAGATTGAAACTCGTAATGAATTCCCACTACGAGGATTTCTGATCTGCCCAGAATGTGGAAAATTATTAACAGCAAGCCGTTCCAAAGGCAGAAACAAATATTACAATTATTATCATTGCTATAAAGGATGTTCTATGCGAATCGGTGCGGAACAATTAACTGAATTACTTGAAAATGAGCTAAGACGTTATGTACCTTCAAAAGAAGTATTAGAAGTCTACAGAGATATTTTAGTAGAGAGCTATTTAGAACAGACCAGGGACATTCAAACTTCAAAAAAACAAATTTCTGTACAACTGAAGGATTTAGAAAAGAGGGTATCGCATATCAGGGACTTGTTGGCCACTGACAAGATTGATGCTTCGGAATATCATGAGATAAAGAACCAATACAGTACGTCAATTGACCAGCTAAATAAAAAGTTTCAGGAAGTTTGTGGGCGAATACCAGATATAGACGAGCTGTTGAAAAATGACATTGCAGAATTTCTCAAGCTCGATAAGGTTTTGGAACAAAGCAGCAGTGAAGACTTCAGGGGATTTTTAAGCCTGATCTTTCCAGAAAAGTTGCTATTCGATGGGATATCGTTTTCAAAATCAAAATTCTGCACCGCTGTACAAATAGGTTATAGTTATATCTGATTATCCCAACTATAAAAATTACTGTAGAAAAAGCACCTATCAAAAATGCCCAAGTTGGGCATTTTTTTTTGGTTTATTCCGTACAGGATTGCATGAGATTTATCGCTGACAATCCTGAAAATCATTTTTAAATAAAACGGCTATTTTATACCAATATTCCTGAAAAGTAAGGGATTAGATGATATTGTTTTAGTAATTTAGTGCCAATGAAAGCCAACGAGTGCCATTAAGACAAAAGATACTGTTTAATACTTTGCAACGCAGTTTTTTTATCGGACAACTCTTAGGTCATATTATGTGCAATTTTAGATTTAAAGCGATGGGTTATATAGCAGACATTTACATACGAGTTAGTACAGACGAACAAGCTGATAAAGGTTATTCCCAAAGAAATCAGGAAGAGATGTTACGTAAATATTGTCTTAATCAGTCTATTGAGATAAGGGATGTTATTTATGAAGATCACTCAGCAAAAACATTCAATAGACCGCAATGGAAAAACCTTATCACAACGTTGAAAAAGAAAAAGAATCATGTGAACCTTATCCTTTTCACGAAATGGGATCGTTTCAGCAGAAATGCTGGTGATGCCTATCAAATGATTAACATTCTTCGCGGGTTGGGCGTAGAACCGCAGGCGATAGAACAACCACTTGATTTGTCTATCCCTGAGAATAAAATGATGCTGGCATTTTATCTTGCGGCTCCTGAAGTTGAAAATGACCGTCGTGCATTGAATGTATTTTACGGAATGCGCCGAGCGAAGAAAGAGGGTCGCTATATGGGATTAGCTCCTGTAGCATATGAAAATAAAACTTCCGAAAATGGAAAGAAATTTATTGCACCGAAAGAGCCTGACGCTTCCGTTTTAAGGTACGCATTTAAAGAAATAGCGAAAGGTATATTCAATACCGAGCAGGTGTTTAAGCAAGCGAAAGAAAAGGGATTGAAATGTAGCAAGAATGCTTTTTGGCAGGTTATACGAAATCCATTGTACTGTGGTAAAATATTCGTTCCCCAGTTCAAAGACGAAGAAAGCTGTTTCGTTGATGGGCAACACGAGGGAATCATATCTGAATCGCTCTACTATGAAGTACAGGACGTATTAGATGGACGCGGACGAAACTATCGTCCCAAGATAAAAACCATTGATGAGTTTCCGGTTAGAGGATATTTGGTTTGCCCTGAATGCAGTAAGTTATTGACTGGAAGTAAATCAAAAGGTAGAAGCCGTTACTATGCATATTATCATTGTATCGGAGGATGTACGCATCGTGTGAATGCTGAAAAAGTCAACGCGGCTATTGTAGAAGACTTAATTGAATTTCTTCCTAAAATCCAAAATAGATCTTTCTATGAAGAAACCATTTCGAAAGACTACCTAGGTGGAACACTAGAAGTACAATTAGAAAAAAAGGAGATTTTGGCAGAAATTAAAGATTATGAAGATCGATTATCTCACACGCGAGACCTGCTTGCTACTCGTCAGATTGAAGCTGAAGACTATAGAGAAATGAAATCAGTCTATAGTTCAAAGATTTCTGCTCTGGAAGCAAAGCTAAATAGAGTTAATTATGATTCAGATAACATTCAAGACCTTATAAAACAAGGAATTAACAAGATAATTGAGATAGAGAAAAATGTAATGAAAGGAGAACTTGCAGAGATATCAAAAGATATTGGTTCAATTTACCCTGAAAAAATCATTTTTTCAGAAAGCCAAGTTCGAACCGCTCGTCGAAACGATTTTATACAACATATCAACTTGATAAACAAAAAGTTATATACAAAAAAAAACGGGACAAAAGTAGATTTTTCTACTTTGTCCCGTGAAGTCGGGGTGGCAGGATTCGAACCTACGACCTCCACATCCCAAATGTGGCGCGATACCGGGCTACGCTACACCCCGAAAAGGTATCACCTTTGTTTTGTGTGGCACAAATATACGGGGATTTTTATTCTTGTCAAGGCTTTTTTATAAAATTTTTATAACAAGCTCATTTATTGATTTTTAATTTTAACGGAGATCAATTTCCAATTCTCCTTCCAATTATTTTAAATTACCTATAAAAATTGCCATAAAAATCCTTACTTTTGCATCCATTGAATAAAAAGGAAAATATTTTAAAAAAGTATTTCCATATATAAAAATAAAGCTGTAATATTGCATTCCGATTTTTACAGGTTAAATATCGTTATTAATTACTCAGAATCATGGATTTAGTAAAATTTGTAGAAGAACAAGCGGTAGTAAAAAATGAAAATCCCGCTTTCAAAGCAGGAGATACCATCAGCGTTCATTATAAAATTCGCGAAGGAAATAAAGAGCGTGTTCAGGTTTACCAAGGTGTGGTAATTCAGTTAAACAGTGAAGGTGTTAATTCAACATTTACCGTGCGTAAAATCTCAAACGGTGTGGGTGTTGAACGTATTTTCCCTGTTAACTCTCCTAACATTGAAAAAATTGAAGTAAACAGCATTGGTAAAGTTCGTCGTGCGAAGTTATTCTATCTTCGTGGATTGACTGGAAAAGCTGCTCGTATCAAATCAAAAAGATAATCGAGAAAATTTCTTCAGAAAAGATATTTTAGGGCTTGGCATTTGCGAAGCCCTAATTTTTTATTTCCTGATCAGTATCGTTTAACTCCTGATCACAATTAATTCCTGATCACAATGGGTTTGGTGCCCATGATCTCATCGATCTTTTCTTTCACTTCCTCGGTCATTAGAGGCAACACCTCCAAAGCTTTCAGATTCTCTGTCAATTGATCAACTTTCGTTGCTCCCAATATGGCGGTGGTTACATTTGGATTCGAAATGCACCATGCAATGGAAAGGCTTGGTAAGGAAACGCCCAGTTCCTGTGCGAACTTTTCCAATTCCCGCACCCTAGAGATCTTTTCTTCGACCAAAGCACGATCCTTCAGCCATTCATAATCGTTCAGAGACATCCTAGAGCCTTCCGGAATACCGTTATTGTATTTACCGGTCAGAATACCCGAAGCCAAAGGACTCCAGATGGTGGTTCCCATACCCACATTTCGGAATATAGGCGCATAATCCACCTCAATCTTTCTTCTATTGAATAGATTATACTCCGGCTGTTCAACAGCAGGACCTTCAAGCCCCAGATCCTTGGCCACCATATGTGCTTCCATAATTTCTGCAGCTGTCCATTCACTGGTCCCCCAATAGAAAATCTTTCCCTGCTGGATCAAGGTATTCATCGTACGCACCACCTCCTCAATAGGTACAGTTGGGTCTGCACGGTGGCAATAATAAAGGTCCAAGTATTCCGTCTGCAACCTTTGCAAAACCTCATCACAGGCTTCCATCAAGTGCTTGCGGCTCAAACCATGTTGGTTAGGTTTCTTGCCCTCCCCTTTCCAGCCAAAAAAAGCTTTACTGGACAACACATAGGAACTGCGGTCCCAATTTAATTTCTTCAATACCCTGCCCATCATTTCCTCCGACTGCCCTGCAGCATATACTTCTGCATTATCGAAAAAATTGACCCCTGCCTCATAAGCTTGCGCCATAAGTCGCTCATTGATATCATCATCTGTTTGCCGGGCAAAAGTTACCCAGGATCCAAAGGAAAGCACGCTTAATTGCAATCCTGATTTTCCCATTCTTCTATATTCCATAAATACAATTTGAGAAATAAAGTTAAATGAAATCTCGTGAAAAATAATAAAAAATTCGTACCTTTGTATCCCGTACATAGAGCAGATGACCCGACATAAAAAGGGTCAGAAAATCTTTAGAAATCCATTTTTGCTATGACTAAATACATCTTTGTTACGGGCGGCGTAACTTCGTCGTTGGGGAAAGGTATTATTGCAGCTTCCCTAGCCAAGCTTCTCCAAGCGCGTGGTTTAAAAGCAACCATCCAGAAATTTGACCCGTACATCAACATCGATCCAGGAACATTAAATCCCTACGAACATGGCGAATGCTATGTGACGGAGGATGGGGCTGAGACTGACCTTGACTTAGGTCACTACGAGCGGTTCCTGAACGTTCCAACCTCCCAAGCGAACAACGTTACTACTGGCCGTATCTACAGCCATGTGATCGAGCAAGAACGTGCCGGTGCTTACCTTGGTAAAACCGTGCAGGTCGTTCCACACATCACCGACGAAATCAAACGTCGGATGTTACTTCTTGGTGAAACTGGTGAATACGATATCGTGATCACCGAACTTGGAGGTACTGTGGGTGATATTGAGTCATTACCATTTATCGAAGCGGTAAGACAATTACGTTGGGAGTTGGGCAATAACGACTCACTGGTAATACATCTTACTTTGGTTCCTTACCTGGCAGCAGCTGGTGAGTTGAAAACCAAGCCTACACAACATTCTGTAAAGACCTTATTGGAATACGGCGTTCAACCGGATATCCTGGTTTGTCGTACCGAACACAAACTGAATAATGATATCCGCAAGAAATTGGCCTTATTCTGCAATGTGAACATCAATGCGGTGATCGAATCCATCGATGCACCTACTATATATGATGTTCCATTGAATATGCTGAAAGAGCAATTGGACAAAACGGTATTGGCCAAATTGAAACTTTCGACCAAAAATGAACCGGATTTAGAGAACTGGAAAGCATTTTTAGGAAGACTTAAAAACCCAACCGACGAGGTAAACATCGGATTGGTGGGTAAATATGTGGAATTACCTGATGCCTATAAATCCATCGCGGAAGCATTCATTCACGCAGGTGCAACCAATGAAACGAAGGTAAAAGTAAAATATATCGCTGCAGAAAGCGTGAGCCAAGAAAATGTAGCTGAAAAACTGAAAGGTCTTGATGGTGTTTTGGTAGCTCCTGGATTCGGCGAACGCGGATTGGAAGGTAAATTGGAAACCATCCGTTACGTTCGTGAAAACAAGATCCCTTTCTTTGGTATATGTTTGGGAATGCAATGTTCCGTAATCGAGTTTGGAAGAAACGTATTGGGATTGAAGGGGGCGAACAGTTACGAAATGGACGAAAGCACTCCTCATCCGGTGATCAACTTGATGGAAGAGCAGAAAAACATCACCAACATGGGCGGAACCATGCGTTTGGGTGCTTATGATTGTGAAATCAAAAAAGGAACAAAAGCATATGGCATCTATGGAAAGACCAAAATTTCCGAGAGACACCGTCATCGTTACGAGTTCAACAACGAATACCTAAAAGATTACGAAAAGGCAGGCATGATCGCTTCAGGGTTCAATCCAGAGTCTGGATTGGTGGAAATCGTGGAGTTGAAAGACCATCCTTTTTTCGTTGCTGGACAATTTCACCCAGAATTAAAGTCAACAGTTGTAAATCCTCACCCACTTTTTGTTAGCTTTGTAGCCGCTGCTTTGGCGCACAAGAAAAACAGCTAGTGCAGGATGCCAAGTGTGAATAGTAAACAATAAACAATGGATAGAAATAACATTCTAGGATTTATCTTAATTTTTGCCATCCTTGCCGGGTCCTTCTATTTTCTGAAGCCCTCCCAGGATGAGATCAAAAAGGAGCAACAGCTTCAGGATTCCATCAGTCGTGCAAAGAATGGTCAACAACCACTTGCCGATTCGTTGAAGATCGCTCAAGCTACCCCAACTGTTCCTGATTCCGTATTATTAACCCAACCTTTTGGAGCTTCATCAGTTGGAACAGAACAAAACATCGTTTTGGAAAACGAACGTTTGATCGTACAGTTGAGTTCAAAAGGTGGTCGCGTAAAGAAGGTCGAGCTTAAGGGCGAAACCAACTTTGACGGATCTAAATTGGTTTTATTTGATGGAGACAACAACCGTTTTGGTTTGGAATTCAATGTTCCAGGGAAAGCGGTAAAAACAAACGATTTATATTTCCAACCACAGGGACAAGGCTTTACAGTTGCTGGCTCTGAAGCCAAATCGGTAACCCTTCGTTTGAACTATGCTGCCGACAAGTATATTGATTATATCTATACCTTGGCCGGCAATGATTACAACCTGAAATTGGATGTAAAAGCGGTAGGCATGAAAGATGTGATGGACGTGAAATCACAGAGCATGTTGCTGAACTGGCAGACCACCCTTTTACAGAAAGAACGGAACGTAAAATCGGAAAGAGAAAAATCAGCGTTATATTATAGAGATGTAGAAGGTGATGTAGACCATCTGTCAGAAACAAGTGATGATGACGAGAAGTTGGAAAAAAGCTTGAACTGGATCGCCTTTAAACAGCATTTCTTCTCTACCGTTTTGACCAGCAAAGAAGGCTTGAACAATGCCAATCTGAAATCTACTTTTATGACAGAAGATGGCTATGTGAAAACTTACCAAGCTACTGCAGAATTACCATTAGCAACTGCTGCTGATTCCCAGTATGGTTTCAGTTTCTTCTTCGGACCGAACAAATACAAAACCTTAAAAGCTGAAGGAAACGGATTCGACAAGATCATCAATATGGGATGGGGACCAATGAGCTGGATCAATAAGTTCATTACCGTTCCGATCTTTGATTTCTTGGATGGGTTCAACATGAACTATGGTATCGTGATCCTGATCTTGACCTTATTCTTGAAATTGATCATGTTCCCATTGACCTACAAATCTTACCAATCTATGGGTAAGATGCGTGTGTTGAAACCACAATTGGATGAGATCAAGGCAAAAGTTGGTGATGACAACCCGATGTTATTACAACAGGAGCAAATGAAGCTGTATAAACAAGCAGGTGTTAATCCATTAGGTGGATGTTTACCGTTGTTATTACAGATGCCATTTACCTTGGCCTTCTTCTTTTTCTTCCCGAACTTATTTGAATTACGTGGAGAAAGCTTCCTATGGGTGAAAGACCTTTCTACCTATGACGCGCCGATCACCTTCCCTTCTTTGTTCGGATTTATCGACCATATCTCTCTAATGTGTGTATTGATGACGATCACTACCTTATTGACGACTTGGTACAATAATGCAACTACCGCTGGAGCAAATAACCAAATGAAATATATTGGATATTTCATGCCGTTGATTTTCTTCTTTGTATTGAACAGCTTCCCTGCAGGTTTGAACTACTACTATTTCTTATCCGCAGTGCTTACCTTCTTAACACAAGTATTGATTCGTCAATTTGTGAATGATGATAAGATCTTAGCTAAAATCGAAGAGAAGAAAAAGAAACCAGCTTCTGATAAGAAATCATCTTTCCAAACTAAAATGGAAGAAATGATGCGTGCTCAACAAGCAGCTCAACAAAATAAAAACAAGAAATAAGTATACTTATTGGTATAAAACCTAAAAAGGCGTTCCGTTTGGAACGCCTTTTTTTATGACTTTTAATTTTCAGTCTTCGCTTTTGAAATTTATTTTTTAAATAGGTTTAACCTTATATAGATATGCTGGAAGAAATTCATTACTGTTTTTTAAAAGAGAATCTTCAAAAATTTTGTAATATGCTGTTTTTGTTGTTAGAAATTTCTCCGTATTGGAAAGAAGTGGATCAATATAATTGTAGGCCATTGGCGATCCGTCATCCTTCCATTTTTTGTCTTGAAAAAAGTGAACAAAATGCTCCCTATTGTTTTGTATGAATTTAACATTCTCCATATAGGCCCTTTTTATTTCAACAATTCCATTAGGGTATTTAACAGTAAATTTTCGATTAAAATTTTCATTCTTCTTTGCATTTAATTCATAAACCAAGGATTCCTCGTATTTAATTTTTGAATCAAGCATATCAGATAAAACCTTTTCTTCATTAATCTTTTGACTTAATGCCTGATTGGTAAAGCATAAAATCATTGTCAATATCATTATTAATTCTCTTTTCATAATTTAGTTTGTTTATAGGATGAATTAAAGAGCACGAAAACAAACCAATTTAATAAAAATAATTTTAAATAAATCGAAAAACAGATATCGCATCATTTACGAACTAAACGAAAGCACTAAAACCTGTGATTGATCTTCCCACGATTAAGGAATTGATCTCTTTTGTTCCTTCATAAGAATAAATCGCCTCGGCATCAGCTAGGAATCTGGCCACATTATACTCCAATAGGATACCATTTCCACCCATTACTTCCCTTGCCCTTGATACAATATCACGCATCCGCATCGTACAGAACACTTTTGCCAAGGACGCATGTTCATCCCTTAGTTTTTCGTCATCCTGTAATTCCGATAATCGGAAAACCAGTGTTTGCATGGCCGTTAAATTGGATAACATTTCCACCAAATGATTCTGGATCAATTGAAATGAGGCAATAGGTTTTCCAAACTGTTCTCTTTTGATCGTATAATCCAAAGCGTTCTCGTATGCTCCTCTTGCACAACCTACCGCCATCCAAGCCACACCTGCGCGAGTCATTTGGAGCACTTTTGCCGTATCCTTAAAGGAATTGGCAAACGGCATCCGGTCTGATTCTGGAACACGACAATCGGTCAGGGTGATCAATCCATTCTGAACGATACGCAAAGCCATCTTATCCCGAATTTTCTCGACCGAGAAGCCAGGGTTTTCCTTGCGCACTATAAATCCCTTTACTTGTTGGTCATCAAGATCCCTAGCCCATATGATGGTGATATCGGAAAAAGTAGAATTTCCGATCCATTTCTTCTGTCCGTTCAGTATCCAGGTATCCCCTTCTCTTCTACATGTGGTTGTCAAACCTCCGGCTGTAGCAGACCCTACCAATGGCTCTGTCAATCCAAATGCACCTATTTTCTTCAATTGTTGCATGGCTGGCAGCCATTCATTCTTTTGCTCTTCCGATCCGCACATATAAATTGATCCCATGGCCAAACCGCTTTGTACACCTAAGAATGTAGCAATAGATGGATCCACGCGACCAAATTCACTTGCAATGATGCCATCCATGAGCGAAGTACCACCAGCACAGCCATAACCTTCATAGACATATCCACAGACATTAAGTTCTGCCAACTTCGGTATAACTTCGAATGGAAATTCATCATGTAACCAATATCTGTTTACAATAGGTTTGATTTCTGTTTCCAAAAACTGGCGAACTTTCATCTGCAACGCCCTATCTTCTTCCGATAACTTTGCAGATACATCATAAAAATCGGCATTGATGGGCGGCGCTTCTCTTTTTTTCTTGTTTCCGGTCAACATTTTCATCGCCATTTTGAGCTGATTCTCGTCCACTTTTGATACAGAGCCCAAAACTTCTGCTAAATCTATCTTTTTAGAAATCTTTTCTAATTGCTCCAAATCCACTGATTTAAAGAGCTTTATCGCGTTTTTTATCTTATTGAACATATATCGTTTTTAAAAAAATAACAAAATTTTAACAAAATTTATAATTAATTGTTGCAAATCAGCAAAACAGTAGTATATTTGCGCTGCCCAAAGCAAAAGACTTCAAATTAATAGCTTGTATATCAGCAGATTTGAAAAACTTTTAAAATAAATATTTTTTTTGGGTTACCTTTTAAAGGTTACTGGTATTAAGGATAAAATAAACAAATTTGTTTCAACTAAATAAAAAATTAAAAATGAAAAATGTATTAAAATTCGGATTCTTAGGTTTAGCTTTAACTGTAGCTGTTGCTTCTTGTAACAACGCTGAAACTAAAACTGAAGCTGCTGCTGATTCAGCTGCTAACGCTATCGATTCAACTGCTAACGCTGTTGCTGATTCTATCACTAACACTGCTGATTCAGCTGTTAACGCTATCGATTCAGCTGCTAACCAAGCTGTTGATTCAGTTAATAACGTTCAATAATCCGAACAACAAAAAAATACTTCAAAAGCCCGTTTATAACGGGCTTTTGTTGTTTTGGCCCTAATTCCCTATTTTTGCGTCAAATTAAATTTATCTCATGACATTATCACCTCTAACCGCAGTTACGCCTATTGATGGCAGGTACCATAATAACACAAAAGATCTTTCGAATTACTTTTCAGAATTTGCGCTGATCAAATACCGGGTATTGGTGGAGGTTGAATATTTTATTGCCCTATGCAATTCCGGTATCCCTCAGTTAAGTCATTTTGACGGAAGCCTCAATGAAAAACTGCGTGACATTTACCGTAATTTTAATCTGGAAAATGCACAATGGATCAAGGACACCGAAAAGGTGACCAACCATGATGTGAAAGCTGTAGAATATTTCTTAAAAAATGAATTTGAGAAACTTGGATTGAACGATTCCCTGGAATTTATCCATTTTGGATTAACTTCTCAGGACATCAATAATACAGCTATCCCCTATTCTTGGAAAGCAGCATTAGAAGAGGTTTACCAACCTGCAATCCAGGAATTATTGACCGAACTAAAAGGTTTATCATCAAGCTGGGAAAAAGTGCCTATGCTTGCCCGTACACATGGACAACCAGCATCCCCTACTCGTTTGGGAAAAGAAATCAAGGTTTTCATTGAGCGTTTGGAAAAGCAGATCCAATTGTTGAAGCAAGTTCCTTTTTCAGCCAAATTTGGTGGAGCTACAGGAAATTTCAATGCCCATCATGTTGCCTATCCTAATCAGGACTGGGTTACCTTTGGAAATCAATTCGTAAATGAAGTATTGGGATTGGATCGCTCGCAGACTACGACACAGATTGAGCATTATGATAATTTCGCGGCAAGCTGTGATGGTCTAAAACGGATCAATACTATTTTGATCGACCTTTGCCGAGATATCTGGACCTATATTTCCATGGATTATTTCAAACAGAAGATTACTGCAGGACAGATCGGTTCTTCTGCCATGCCACATAAAGTCAATCCTATAGATTTTGAAAACGCAGAAGGTAATCTTGGCTTGGCAAATGCTGTATTTGAACACTTAGCAGCAAAATTACCGATCTCTAGGTTACAACGCGACTTAACGGATTCTACAGTTTTACGGAATGTAGGTGTGCCAATTGCGCATACGATGATCGCCATCAAATCTACTTTGCGCGGTTTGCGGAAACTGATCTTAAATGAGACTGCTTTTCAAGAGGACCTGGAGAATAACTGGGCAGTAGTAGCCGAGGCTATCCAAACCATTTTACGCCGAGAAGGGTATCCAAAACCTTATGAAGCATTGAAAGACTTGACCAGAACAAATACTCATGTAACCCAAGCGACAATTGCTGAATTTGTGGAAGGTTTACAGGTTTCGGAGGAAGTTAAAGCTGAAATCAAAGCCATCTCCCCTAGCAATTATACAGGAGTTCAATTATAAGCTTTGACGAATACATGACCACCACTGAGGTGGAAAGATATATCTTTGTTAAATATTTTAGAAAGAGAAATAATGGCAACAATAAACGTATATACAGAAAGTACTCCAAATCCTGCGACCATGAAATTCTTGGTCAACAAATTGTTGATCAATGGAAGTTTGGATTATCCTGATAGAGAAAAGGCACAGGAATCTGCTTTTGCAAAAGAATTATTCAAATTCAATTTCGTGAATGGTGTTTTCTTCGCTAGCAATTTCGTAACCATAACAAAGACCGATGATGCAGAATGGTCTGATATCGAAGCTTTGTTGAAAGAATTTGTTAAAGGTGCGGTGGAATCAGAATTAGCGGTAAAACCGATCGAGCATTCTGAAGAGGTTGTTTTCGAAGGTTCGGAAGTGGAAGTGAAAATCCAACAGGTTCTTCATGACTATGTTCGCCCGGCTGTAGAACAGGATGGTGGAGCAATTGCGTATAAGTCATTTGATGATGGTATCGTAACGGTTGAACTTCGCGGTTCATGTTCCGGATGTCCTTCATCAACCATTACCTTAAAAGCAGGAATCGAAGGTTTATTAAAACGCATGGTTCCCGAAGTTAATGAGGTGGTAGCGAATGCAATGTAAACCTTTTTAATCATAAAAATACTTAAAAGGATTGTCGAAAGGCAATCCTTTTTTTTGTTAATAATTTGATTACCAATAGATTTTTATGAATTATCATATTAATTAGGATATTTATTTCTTAAGGAGGAAAAAGAAATGTTCAATACAAAACTTAAAAACATCTGGGATACTAATATAGTTAAAGAATATGAACGACTAGAAGGTGGTAAGGAAGGAAGTAAAGAAACGAAAACTACCATCGCCAAAAAACTTAAAAAATTGGAAGTAACTCCTGAAGTTATTTCAGAAGCAACAGGTTTGACCTTAAAAGAAATCGAAGAACTGAAATAAAATTAAACTTTAGCCTAGAAAGAAGACATAAACAAAAAAATCATTATTTTCTCTTGCATTTACCTTATAATAATTCAGGTTTATAAGGAGCACTACATTAAAAATCATTAACTTTATCCGCAAATTATCGAAATATTATAATTAAGATGAGTGCAGACATAAACAAACTTGAACAAGTTGCTTCACAAGTAAGAAGAGACATCGTTCGTATGGTACATGCATGTCAATCAGGTCATCCAGGAGGTTCCTTGGGTTGTACTGATTATTTTGTGGCATTGTACTTCCATGCTATGAAGCATGACCCTTCTTTTAACATGGATGGTGTAGGCGAAGATTTATTCTTCTTATCAAATGGCCACATTTCTCCAGTTTTCTACAGTACATTAGCAAGAGCTGGATACTTTCCAGTAAGCGAATTGGCTACTTTCAGAAAAATCAATTCCCGTTTACAAGGACACCCAACTACACACGAGCACCTTCCAGGTATCCGTGTAGCGTCAGGTTCTTTGGGTCAAGGGCTTTCTGTAGCCATCGGTGCAGCTCAAGCCAAGAAATTAAACAAAGACAATAGCCTTGTTTATGTATTAATGGGTGATGGTGAATTGCAGGAAGGTCAAGTTTGGGAAGCTGCAATGTATGCACCTCACAACAAAATGGATAATATTATCGCTGCAGTTGATTATAACAATGCACAAATCGATGGTTCCACTGAAGATGTACTTTCATTAGGTAATTTACGCGCTAAATGGGAAGCTTTCGGATGGGACGTGTTAGAAGTTGCTCAAGGTAATGATATGGCACAGGTAATCACTGGATTGGACGAAGCAAAATCTCGTACCGGAAAAGGAAAACCCGTGATCATTTTATTACATACCGAAATGGGTAAAGGTGTAGATTTCATGATGGGATCACACAAATGGCACGGTGTTGCTCCAAATGATGAACAATTGGAGACGGCATTGAACCAAATCCCTAGAACAATTGGTGATTATTAATTGTTAGAAGCAGCTTAACATGAAAAAATATACTTATACAGAATCTAAAGATACTCGTTCAGGATTTGGCGCTGGATTACTGGAAGCCGGAAAACAGAACGAAAATGTAGTGGCACTTTGTGCTGACCTTATCGGTTCATTGAAAATGAACGATTTTATCAAAGCATACCCAGAGCGTTTCTTTCAAATCGGAATCGCAGAGGCAAATATGATGGGTATTGCAGCGGGATTGACCATTGGTGGTAAAATCCCTTTCACCGGTACCTTTGCCAATTTCTCTACCGGACGTGTTTATGACCAGATCCGTCAATCTATTGCTTATTCTGGTAAAAATGTAAAAATCTGTGCTTCACATGCCGGATTGACCTTAGGTGAAGATGGTGCAACCCACCAAATTCTTGAGGACATTGGTTTGATGAAGATGTTGCCAGGAATGACCGTGATCAATCCTTGTGATTTTAACCAAACAAAAGCAGCTACTTTAGCGTTAGTTAACCACGAAGGCCCAGCGTATTTACGTTTTGGCCGTCCTGTGGTTCCTAACTTCACTCCTGCCGATCAAACTTTCGAGATTGGTAAAGCAGTGATGTTGAATGAAGGAACGGATGTGACCATCATCGCTACAGGACATCTGGTTTGGGAAGCTATCCAAGCGGGTGAAGAGTTGGAGAAATTAGGCATCAGTGCTGAAATCATCAATATCCACACCATTAAACCATTGGATGACGATGCTATCCTAAAATCAGTTACAAAAACTGGATGTGTGGTAACAGCCGAAGAACATAACCGTTTAGGTGGATTAGGAGATAGTGTTGCGCAGTTATTGGCTCAGCGCCTTCCAACTCCACAAGAATACGTTGCTGTAAATGATAGCTTCGGCGAATCAGGTACTCCAGCACAATTAATGGAAAAATATGGATTAGACGCAGCGCATATCGTAAATGCCGTGCGTAAGGTCATCAGCAGAAAATAATACTCTATGGAAGATTCTCTGATAATAGCAAAGTTCGCTGACGAAAGTACTCGTGAAGAGGCTTTCCGATTATTGCTAAAAAAATATCAGCAAAAAATATATTGGCATGTTCGACGGATGGTGATTGACCATGACGACGCTGACGATGTTGTACAGGATATTTTTATTAAGGTATGGCGCAACTTGGAGAAGTTCAGGGAAGACTCGCAATTATATACTTGGTTATATCGTATTGCGACCAATGAATGTATTACTTTTCTGAATAAGAAAAAACAAAAGCAGAGTGTTTCATTGGATGATGAAAGCTCTGCTTACTTATCCGACTCTTTGGCCGACGGATCCTATTTCAATGGCGATAAAGCCCAATTGAAATTACAACAAGCCATTTTAACTTTGCCAGACAAACAAAGGCTGGTTTTTAACATGAAATACTTTGAAGATATGAAGTATGAAGAGATATCTGAAGTATTGGGAACCAGTGTTGGGGCTTTAAAAGCCTCCTACCATCTTGCAGTTAAAAAGATAGAGAACTTTTTTGCCGCTCACGATTAAACCTTTTGGCCTCTAAACCATCTATTAGTGTACCATGAAAGAAAACAACACATATCACGAAAACACGGGAAGCAACAACTTACCTAATTCGTTGCGTGTCAACCCTTTCATTGTACCTGATAACTACTTCAATGAACTTCCATCTCGCATCCTTTTCCAAGTAAAACTGGAAGAAATCAAAGGAAAGGATACAGCCGGATTCAGCACACCTGAAGGTTATTTCGATACATTGGAATCGCAACTGATCAGCAACATTAAAATCGACGGATTAAGGGAGGGTGAAGGCTTCCAAGTGCCCCAGGGGTACTTTGATAAGCTAGATGATCAGGTGATGGCTCAAGTGAAAATCAATCAGCTCCAGGATGGATTGACCGAAGTTCCACAAGGTTATTTTGAAAATTTGGCTGATAGAATTATGGCCAAAGTAGACCAAGTGGAATTACCTATTGCGAAACAAGAAGATGGTTTTGCTGTTCCTGAAGGCTATTTTGCCGAATCAGAAGACAGTATTATGGCCAGCATTGCCGTAGAAAAACTGAAAGCTACCGTTGGTGAAGATGGCTTTGGAGTTCCTGCGGGATACTTCAATACATTGGAAAACGCAATCTTGGATCAGGTAAATGAACCGAAAGTCATTCAAATGCCTGCCGCCAAAAAAGATGCGAACCAAGGTGGTGGTTTTAGAAAATATGCTTGGATAAGTGCAGTTGCTGCAGCTTGTGTCAGTATTTTTGTAGCTGTTAATACCTTTAATGCGGATCCTAATAACGAAAGCAAGGAGAATTCCTTAGCTTTGAATGAGATCCCAGAAGAGGAAATCTTAAACTACCTTTCCAGCTACAGTGATGCATCCGACATTAGTGAATTCGCTGAGTATATTTATGAACCTCAGGATGAATCCACAACTGTTGGAAGTGGGATTGATGCTGAAGATTTGAAAGAATACTTAAATTATACATTATAATGGTTCGTTTAAAACAGGTAATTACAACGATTTGTCTGATTTGGTTTGCTTGCTTTGTGGCTCAGGGACAGTCTCGTCAGGAACGTTTTGAAGCGATCGAGAAACAAAAATCAGCCTATATCACCAAACAACTGAAATTAACTCCAGCAGAAGCACAACGCTTCTTCCCTTTGTACAATCAATATACCAAGGAGATCATGGATGTTAAATCGCAGAAAAATAAGCGTGCAGCAGATGCTGGAAATTCTCCAAGATCAAATAATTTTAGGGGAGGCCAGGATATCATCGAGTATGACGCCAAAGAAGTTGAAATAAAAAAGAAATACCGAGGTAAATTTGCAGAGGTGCTCGATCAGACCAGGGCCTCACAGTTTTTCGCCATCGAACAAGAGTTTATCAAGCTACTCTACAAAGAACTTGATAGCCGTAATAGAAATGATTAAAGCTCCTCTCCAAAGGAGCTTTTACTTTTTAGTATCTTTATCCCCATGATTAGTAATAGAGAGTTATTCTTAAAAAATACAGCCCAAACATCCAATTCCCCACGATTGATTGAAGTAGAACGCGTAGAAGGCATATACTTATATGGTCCCGATGGACAGCGCTATATGGATCTGGTATCTGGATTCAACGTAAGCAATATCGGACATAGGCATCCAAAAGTTTTGGCCGCCATCCATCAACAATTGGAAAAATTCATGCATGTAACGGTCTACGGTGAATTTGTACAAGCACCACAGGTGGAATTGGCGACCGCCCTATTGGACGTGTTACCAAAAAAATATGGTTCGGTCTATTTCACCAATTCTGGAGCGGAGGCGGTGGAAGGTTCCATGAAAGTAGCCAAAAAATATACAGGCAGAAGAGAAATCATTGCCGCCAAAAAAGCGTATCATGGCAGCACCCAAGGCGCTTTAAGTCTGATTGGCAATGAGGAGTATCGCACAGCTTATGCTCCCCTACTGCCGGAGGTTTCCTTTATAGATTATAACGATCTTTCCGATCTTGAAAAGATCAGTGAAAGAACCGCAGCGGTCATCGTGGAAGCCATTCAAGGCGAAGCGGGCGTGCGGGTACCATCAAAAGAATATATGCAGGCCTTACGAAAAAGATGTGATGAAACGGGCGCTCTTTTGATTTTTGATGAAATCCAAACGGGTTTTGGAAGAACCGGTAAATTGTTTGCATTTGAGCATTTTGATATCGTTCCAGATATCCTGATGCTGGCGAAAGGTATCGGTGGAGGAATGCCTTTAGGAGCCTTTATCGCTCCAAAAGAAGTGATGGATGTGATCAAGGATAATCCCATGTTGGGTCATATCACCACCTTTGGTGGACATCCGGTGAGTTGTGCCGCAGCTAAAGCCTCTCTAAAAGTCATTCAAGAGGAAAACCTTTTAAGTCAGGTAAACGAAAAGGCCAATCTATTTCGTACTGAATTGGATATACCACAGATCAAGGAAATCCGAGGCTTGGGACTCATGATGTGCCTTCAATTGGAAAACTTCGATCAGGTATATGCAGTAAGTAACTATTGTGCCGAAAAAGGGATAATTATCGATTGGTATTTACATTGTGAAACGGCCTTACGTATCGCACCTCCTTTGACCATTTCTATGGATGAAATTCAGGAAGCCTGTAAAATAATCCGGGAAGCCATTGTCAAATTCTGTTAGTTTGCTTAAATTGCTGTAACAATATCAACCTATCACAAACATCATGAATAACAGAAGAGACTTTTTAAGAAAAGGTTTGTTAGGCATTGCTGCAACCGCAGTAGGGTCTTCTTTGGTCAAAGCGGAGGATTTTTCTTCAGCTAAAGCAGGTAAAATTCGAGTTTCCCCAAATGATATTATTTTATTCCAGGGAGATTCCATTACCGATGCCGGACGTAATCGGAACAACGGAAATGCCAATGAAGGAAATGCTTTCGGAAATGGTTACGCCATGTTGGCTGCCAGCACCTTGTTGAACAAACATGCTGCAAAAAATCTTAAAATCTATAATCGTGGAATATCCGGTAATAGAGTTCCTGATCTAATCGGACGTTGGGACCAAGACGCTATTGCGCTTAAACCAACTATCTTGAGTATAATGATCGGGGTAAATGATTATTGGCGTACAAAGGATAGCGGAGCATCCAATACCCCAGAACAATATAAAGCCCAATATAAGCAGTTATTGGATAAGACCATGAAAGAACTTCCGGGGGTAAAATTAATTATCTGTGAACCATTTGCGGTAAATAATGTGAAACATGTGAATGACTCTTGGTTCCCAGATTTCACCAAATACCAACAGGCATGTAGGGAAGTAGCCCAGGAATATAAGGCGGTTTTCTTACCCTTTCAGCAGGTTTTTGATAAAGGTCTAAAAGCTAATAATGGCGCATACTGGACTACAGACGGAGTTCACACCACTATGGCTGGTGCAAACCTAATGGCAGAAGCTTGGTTGGGATTGTTGAAGTAGGTGTTAAACTACTCTAACCAACAATCCCTTCAAATACTCTCCTTCAGGAAAGGATGCCCTCACAGGATGGTCTTCCGGTTGGCAATATTGATAAATAAATTGGATCTCTTTTCCTGCGTCCAGCGCAGCCCAGGCGATCACCTGTTTAAAGGTGTCGATATCCATGGCTCCGGAGCAGGAATAGGTTGCCAATAACCCGCCACTGTTCAACAACATCAAACCCCTTCTATTTAAGTCTTTATACGCTCGGGAAGCTTTATCCAACGTTGAACGAGATGGAGCATATTTTGGCGGATCTAAAATAATCAGATCGAATTTCTCCCCCTGTTCACCCAGTTCCCTCAAATATTTATTGACATCCGATTGAACAGCATCATGCTTATTTTCATCAAAACCATTCTTCCTGACATTGTTTTTCAGGGTTTCTATGGCAAGAGCAGAACTATCTACCGATGTTACGGAAACGGCGCCTTCACGAAAAGCATTCAAGGTAAAGCCTCCAGAATAGCAGAAACAATCCAATACCTTTTTGCCTTTAGCGTATCGGGCAGTAATCGCCCTATTCTCCCGTTGATCGCAATAAAATCCTGATTTCTGACCTTCCACAATATTGACCTGGTAATGGATACCATTCTCCAAGATATCGACGAAAGTTGGTGGAACCTCACCATAAAGAAGACCATTTAGGTCCGGCAATCCTTCATGTTCCCTCGCCTTTAGATCAGATCGTTCATAAACCCCTTTTGGTGACAATTGTTTCACCAATTCATCAACAATTATATGTTTCACCACTTCCGTTCCGGCTGCATGCACCTGAATGGAAATATAATCCCCATATTTATCTGCTATGAGACCAGGAATAAAATCCGCCTCAGCGAAGATCAATCTTAGGGTGTTATTGTCTTCCTGTAATAATCCTTTACGGTTTTTCACAGCGCGCGCTACCCTATTCCTCCACCACTGCTCATTGATTTCCTGTTGAGGATCCCATTCCAACAAACGAACGGCTACCCTTGAATTGCCATTATACATCCCATAAGCAATGAATTCATCATCATGGTTGAAAACAGAAACGATGTCTCCATTTTGAGGACTTCCAAGTGCTCTTGCAATCGCTCCAGAGAATATCCACGGATGTAACTGCCAAGCTGCCTTATCTTTCCCTTTGTTAAGGATTATTTTTTTCATGGCTACAAAAATAAAACAATTGGATAGAACGATGGGTTCTTTTTGTGTTTTTTCACTTACACCTCACTTACAGACCGATTTAAGTAAGACAAAACTAATGGCAGATAATGAATTAAAAAATTAAACTGTATATTAGTAATAATAACCAATAGACTCTAATAAACCGCAGCATGAACAACTATATATCACTATTAATCTGTGTTTTCTCCTTTTTGATTTTAAAGGGAAACGCCCAGGAAGTTAACATTCATATAAAATCAGATATTCTTGGAGACCCAGAAGTCCGTATAATTCCCCCAGTCGATGGTCAATATTTTTACCTTGCAAAAATAGACACGAGCATCAATAAGGCTGGTGTGCTGGATTTTAAGAAGACGGTGAAATTTCCTGGATTTTATAGCATTAGTCATGCCGGCAATGGAAAAACACTATACCTGAAACCTGGCGATGAAGTTTGGTTGACCTTTACGATGAAGCCTGATGCAACAGTGGAATTGCTATTAAATGGGTCCAATGAAGTCGGTCAAAACCTTTACGACACCTACAAAAGGCCTTTTTTTCAAAGTGTTGCAGAAGGTTATCTCAAAAAATATAAAAGTATAGCCTCAGCGCAGGAGGCTGTAGACAGAAAGAGGGATAAAGAATTGTACCAAATGGATTCTTTATTTAAAATAAAAGCGATAGATCGTGCATTTAAGGATGGTATTACTGCAGAAATAAATACTTACTATCTTTCTGTAAACAGTTATGTTCTACAAGATTCGATTTACAGGTTGAAACTCATCGAAGATAGCGTGATTTTGGCAGAACAAACAGTTAAATATTTCTTAGACAATTGGAAAAACTTAGTAAAGGATTATGACTTTAATAATCCTTTGAACAAAAGTCGAAATTCGTTTTTTGATCTGTTACAGACTCGGGCTAGCATTGAGAAATATTATTTTGATATAGACACTTACAAACAACAACCCATTCCAAAAATTACAGGATCTTATGCGGAGATTGAGTACAAGCTAGCGCTTTTAGTTCCTGATCCTGCTAATGAGGAATATGCTATGGCTCAGGGCATTGAATTGGGCATCATACAGGAAAATTATGATTCCTTTCTGATCGGAAAATATGAAACCTTGGCGGCAAAATACCCAAACAGTGCTATTTTACCTTATTTGATGCCAGAGATCGATAAGATTAAACATTATCAAAGTGCTATCAAAAAGGATTTTTCCGATAAAATAAAATTTGTTGATAATTATGATAAGATTACCAATTTTAGTGAGGTAGAATCCTTTTTCAAAGATCAATTGGTCTATGTTGATCTTTGGGCAACATGGTGTGGACCATGTAAAAGCGAGTTTGCTTATAATGATGGTCTAAAAGCATTTGCGGATAAGAATGGGATTACAAAACTGTACATATCTGTGGATATTGATGAATCGGATAATAAATGGAAGGAAATGATCAAGTACTATAATTTGGAAGGGTATCATATGCGGGCATCTAAAGCGTTATCGGATCAACTTCGGGAAAAGTTTTCCCAAGATTTTGGGGGAAGGAGAGGTTTTGGTATTCCTTATTATCTAATCATTAAAAATGGAGAGATTGTTCAAATGAATGCAAAAAGACCGAGTAATAAGGAAGGTTTATATGAACAGCTACAAAGTTTTAAAACTAAGAATTAAGGATATTTTCGAATTGATATAAAAAAATCTATACACAAACTATGAAAAAGGTATTATCACTAGGCATTTTGCTGCCGATGTTAATGGTGTGGAATGGAAATGCATCAACATCAGTAAAAAAGAATGAGGCTTATGCTGCGCTTGTTTCCTTACAAGATTCAGCTAAACATGAAGTTTCAGAGAAAATAAAGTTTATTCCCGCTTATGAAAAGATCAATGATATTAAAGAGATTCAGGAGTTTTTCAAAGATAAGGTGGTTTATGTAGATTTTTGGGCGACTTGGTGCGGACCATGTGTTCAACAATTTAAATATAATGATTTGTTGAAGGAGTTTACAGATAAGCATCATATTGAGAAACTGTATGTATCCATTGATAAACCGGAAGATGATGGTACTTGGAAGGAGATGATCAAAAGCCATAACCTGGAAGGATATCATATGCGTCCTAATGATACACTGAAAAAGCAATTGGTGGAGATGTTTGGTAGGAATATGGGGGAAAGGAAAAGCCTGTTGATTCCTAGATATTTGATTATTAAAAATGGGGAGATTGTGGTAAAGGATGCGAAAAGACCGAGCTCTAAGGAAGTTTTATTTGAGCAGTTGAGGCAGTTTGTAGGGGAATAAAGAAACGTTATTGCGAGGAACTTTGCCTAACCTTGCGAGAAACTTTACACGTCATTGCGAGGAACTTTGCACGTCATTGCGAGGAGGTACGAGGAAGTAATCTTGGGCGTCATTGCGAGGAGGTACGACGAAGCAATCTTCCCATATCATCCTGAGCGAAGTCGAAGGATCTGTAAATGGGAACCACGAACAGATGCTTCGACGATGCTCAGCATGACATGAACAGAGTACAGCATGACATGAACAGGGTAAAGCATGACATGAACAGGGTAAAGCATGACTAAAGATTGCTTCGTGCCTCGCAATGAACTGTGTATATATCCAAATAATAAATTAAATTTTCTCCAAATAATATTCTGATTAGGCCGCTTTTGCGATGTAGCCCTTTCCAGATTTTGCGATGGCGAATGCCTGTTTGATCAGTTTGTTCACCACTGCTATGATTGCGACCTTGTATGGCTTTCCTTTTTCCATCAACCTCCCATAAAGCTCACTGCAGGCGGTGTTGCTCCTGATGGCGGATATTGCCGCCATGTACAGCACCTTTCTGACCTGGCCCATCCCCATCTTGCAGATATGCCCCTTTCCCTTTACGC